>NZ_JBFTLX010000093.1:0-32246 GCF_056396665.1 Cupriavidus sp. 05T313
GCATGGCACAGGCCCTTGTTCATGGCGTCGTAGATGCCGCCGTCCGGCTCGCTGATCAACACATCGATTTCCTGCCGTCGCGCCTGCATGAGTTCGACCGACCCATCCTTCGAGCCGCCATCGATCACAAGGTACTCCAGGTCAAACCCAACGCGTTGCTGACTGGCCACGCTGTCCATGGTGCGCGCCAGACCATCGCGATTGTTGTAGTTCACGGATATGACGGAGATTCTTGTCATCTCGAACCCTGAAAAAAAGCGGCAAAAAAATAATCGCTGCCATCAGGAAAGGGCGGCCCGGGTTGCGGGACGTCTCCAGACAGACAACGACATGCTCTCCCGGTTTCCCGCCGGCGTCAGGGTTTCGGCTGCGCACGAGCCGGCAGCAGCCGAGCGCGGTACAGTTACCTCGGCTGACGAAGAATCCGTAGCGCGCCCCTTGGCAGCATCCATAGCGTGGTGACTGAATTGGCGACAATCAGCGCGATCACAACGTACTGGAAATTGATGTTGCCCGTGAGCAGAAGCAGCGCACCCAGCACGCCAGCAACCATCAGCTCGGACATGCCCACCCTACTCAGACTTGCGAACGCCTTAGCCCCCATTAACACCGGAATGCCCGCCTGCGTTGACACGATGATCGCAAAATATAGCGCGCATAGCGATGCCGTGGCATTTGAGATCACAAACTCGGACGATGTCCAGAACGTAATGACATAACCACCGAGAACCGCTGCCCCGGCAATCACCAGGACGCCGTAGGCGGTATAGAGCAGGCTCAGCTTCTTGTAGAGCGCAAGGAGCCACTGTGTATTCCCGTCGAGAAGATGGCGATGGGCTATCGGCCAGAGCGGCTGGTTGATCATCCATACCGCGCTGCTCAGCAGCATGTTGGCCCTGAACATCAATGCAAGCAGGGCCGCATCCTGCGCGCGTCCGGACTCATAGCACAGAAGCACCGCGCCCTGCTGCAAGCAGGCGCCAGAGAGTTGCGCCAGCAGGAAGGCCCTGGAATTCACAATCAGTTCCCTGGCCAGGCCCGGCGCACGAACCCCATGCGGCAAGCCAACCCGTTTCAGCACACTGGCGAAGCAGCCGAATTTTGCCAGGATGAAACCCAATTGGCTGGCGACGAACAGGGACACCACGTCCGCCGTGGCGTCCGACTGGGACGCCACGTAGATGAAGAGGACATTCAGGATGTTGGACGCGGCACCAATGAGGTTGTTGACATGCTGACGGTTTTGTCCCTGGTTGACCGACTCTCCGAGCGAGAATACGAAGATCAGCGCATTGCAGCACAATGCGGCAACCAGCAGATTGAAATACTCCGCCGAAAACAGCTTGGCGCCGCTGCCCTCCAGCACCGGCCGGAACGCCAGCGCCAGCACGATGACCGCACCAAGCAGTGCGCTGAGCCATAGTGCCGACTCAAGCACCACGGCCGGCAGTGTGCCTTGTTTGCGTTTGTCCGCGGCATGCGCCGACACCGTCGGCCATACGCCGATCGCCACCAGGGTCAGCCAGGTCGTGATGCCGTAGTAGACCATGATCGCGCTGAAATCCTCAGGATTGAGCACTCTCGCGAACAGCGGGATGCTGATCACCTGATAGGCAACGCTGGACCCCTTCGAGACAAAGGAGCTCATCACGGCGAGCCGGATCGACCTCATATCCTGCTTCTCTTCCGCGTTCGCCATGGCATCGCCGAACTCAACGGCCGTAGCGGATTGGGCGTCCGTGGCTCCCTTTCCTTGCATCGTTCATTTCCTCGTGATCGGCTCGCCTGCCGCGCATCACTGGCGCTGATTCCGCCATGGTGCGGGATGCCGTTGAAACTAAAAATGTGCGCCAGCAAACAATGCGCGCGGCGGGCCCCATGGCGCAGCGGCGTGCCACACGAGCCGTGTTGGCATGGCGATCAATTCGGGCGCGGGCGATGTCCTATAAGTCTCCATAGCGCCGCAGCGCGATGCCGGCGCTCTTGAGCTTCGCAGCCAGTTCGGCGGGCTGGAGCAACGGCGCGGACTCGTCCCGCCGCCAGGGTTCGGCGAAGCCGGGATGAACCGACATCTCTGTCACGCCATCGCGCAGGATTGCCGGCAACCGCAATGCCCAGCCGGGCTCGCGCGGGTCCGCCGCGATGTAGTAATCGGTATGCCGAAGTCCGGAAAAGTGATGCAGCAACCATACGTTCAAGGCACCGCGTATCGCATTCTTCTGGAAATAGCAGTTTTGCGGCCGGCGGGCCCATTTGATGCCAGCCTGCAACATCTCCTGTTTGATCGCGCGGATGACCGCGGGGTACTTGTGCAAATGCCCATGCCCGTCGACATGCGTGACCTGCACGCCGTGATCGCGCAATTCGGTGAGCTGCTGGCGAAACGCCTCTCTTATATCCTTCTCCGCGAGCAGGCCTGCCATGGCGCGTACCCGCTGTGCCTTGCACGGCCGAAGCATGCCGTCGCCGCCGCAAAGGGACGACTTCCCAGCCTGTGCTGCAAGCCGCCCTTCGACGATATTGAAATGCAGGCCGAATGACAGCTGCTTGCGATGCTGCCTGGCGTAGTCATAGGCCAGCCTGGACGCGGGACACCCGGCCAGGATGGTCGCGCTGGTGAGAAGACCGCCTTCGAAGCAGGAAATGGTCGCCTTGACGGTGTCTTCGTCATACCCGAAATCGTCGGCGTTGATGATCAAGCTTCGCATCGTCTTCTCCAGCGCTAGCCGGGTTGCAGGAAGGGAGAAGGCGTGGCCCGAGGGCAACCCCGAGCCATGACACGCCCCTGCACGCAGGCTACGCAACGCTACTGCCTCAATCCGTGCGGCCGCCCACACTCCATCCCGATTCCGGCCACGCGGCGCAACCCCGCGGCCAGTGTGCGACAGCGCACCGAATCTGAACGAGCGGCTTTCTAAGATGCGATCATCCGTGGACATGGCATGCCTTGCGATGTCCGTTTGGAACAAGCATGGAGAATACCGTGAACGCATGCAATGATGAGCCAGAATTCCGCACCGGCGCTTCGCTTCGCAATACGATTCTCTCGCGCCTGACCTTGCTCGGCGCCTCCGCTTTGCTGGCAGCCTGCGTTGCCGCCTCGCCAGGGATGACGATGAGTTCCCGGGCCTCTACCACCGCGATGGGGTCGGACGCCGAGGTCGACGTGACGCCGATCACCCTGGACCTGGTTCGTGAACTGAAGGGCAAGAGCAGGCCGACCAATCAAAGTGTGGAAGAACTGTACGCGACACCGCAGCCTTACCGGATCGGTCCCGGAGACATCATTTCGGTGGTGGTCTGGGATCACCCTGAACTGGTGTTCCCGACGCAGACGTACAGCATCGGCGCCGCGTTCGAGATTCCGACCTCCAGCGGCGGCTCCAATGTGCCCGGCTATGTGGTCAGCGCCCAGGGCGATATCCAGTTCCCGTATGCGGGCGTGCTGAAGGTGGCCGGGAAAACCGCCAACGATGTGCGCGACCAGATGGCGCGCATCCTGTCGCGGGTGGTGAAGGATCCCCAGATGACGGTCCGCGTGCTGGGCTTCCGCAGCCAGCGCATCTATGTCGACGGCGAGGTGAAGACGCCGGGCATGCAAGCCATCGACGACGCGCCGATGACCCTGGTGGAGGCGCTCAACCGCGCTGGCGGCGTATTGAACCTGACCGGCGACAACAGCCGCGTGCGCGTCACTCGCGGGGAGCAGAGCTGGTACGTCAACATCCCTGCCCTGCTCGCCAAGGGAGTGGATCCCGCACGCATCATGCTGCGCTCCGGCGACATCGTGCGCGTCGAGCAACGCGAGGACAGCAAGGTCTTCGTCACCGGTGAAGTGGTGCGGCCGGTTTCGCTGCTGATGCGCAACGGGCGCATGTCGCTTAACGAGGCGCTGGGAGACGCGGGCGGCGTCAACCCCGGATCCGCCAACGCCGAGCAGATCTTTGTGATTCGCAAGTCGGCCACCGATGAACCGAAGGTGTTCCACCTGGACGGGACCTCGCCGATTGCGCTGGCCATTGCCGAGGGCTTCGAGCTCGAACCCAAGGACGTGGTCTATGTCGACGCAAAAGCGGTGGTGCGCTGGAGCCGGGTCATGAGCCTGCTGATCCAGCCGGTCGTGGGCACGGCAAGCATCGCTCGTCCGTAGTGGAGACGGCGATGATCCGCTCGATCCTGGTCGTTTGCCTGGGCAACCGGTGCCGCAGCCCGATGGCGGAGAGCCTGCTGCGGCGCGCCTTGCCCAACTGCCGAGTGCGCTCGGCCGGACTCGACCCGCCAGTGGGCGCCACCGCCGATCCGCGCGCCACCAGCCTGCTGGCGATGGAGGGCTGCACCCTGGAGTCCCATCGCGCCGTTACCGTCGACGAATCACTGATCGCCGTCTCCGACCTGGTGCTGGTGATGGACAACGAGCAACGCGACGAGCTGGAACGGCTCTACCCGCAGGCACGCGGAAAGACATACAGGCTGTGCGAGTTCTCACATGTCGATGTACCAGACCCCTACGGTGGCTCACAAGGCATGTTCGTGCTCGTGTTGGGGTTGATCAAGCAAGGGGTTGAATCGTGGTCGGCTCACATACAAGCGATCACGCCGGCAAACAGCTACGGGGAAGCGTCATGAATATAGTCAATTCGCGGAATCAGGCTCCGGAGACGTGGGACGATGGCGGCAAGCCGATCGACTTTACGTCCTATGTCGATGTGCTGGTCCGCTATCGCCGCACATTCCTCGTCGTCGCCGGGGGGGTGATCTGCGCCGGGCTGGTTTATGCGATGCTGGCCAAGCCGGTCTATCGCGCGGACATCGTCGTGMAGGTCGAGGACAGCAATGCCGGCGCTGGCGCTGCCGGCAAGCAGACGGCAAACGTCACGCCCGTGTTTGACGTCAAGCCGGCTGCCTCCGCGGAGATCGAGCTGCTGCGCTCACGCATGGTGGTGGGCAAGGCGATTGACAGTTTGCATCTCGACATCAAGGCCTCGCCCCGTTACTTCCCCGTCGTTGGGCAAGCCATCGCCAGTTTCAACAAGGAGTTGTCGACGCCCGGGCTGTTCGGCTGGGGCGGCTTTGCCTGGGGCCAGGAAAGCATCAGCGTGGCGAGCCTCGAAGTCCCGCCCAAGCTGGCCGACAGGACGATCCAGCTGACCGCGCTGGGCGGCAAGCAGTACCGCGTGAGCTTCGCCAGCAACGATGTCAGGTCGACCGGCACCGTGGGACAGCCGCTAACCATCGACACACCGCAAGGCAAGGTCAGCATGTTGGTCAGCGAGCTTGATGGCCGACCTGGCAGCGTCTTTTACGTGCAGCAAATACCCCGCGCCGCGGCCATCGAGGAGTTGCAGGAGAGCCTCATGATCCTGGAGCGCGGCAAGCAGAGCGGCGTGATCGGCATGACGCTCGAAGGCAACTCCGCCGAGAAGACGGCCGCCATCCTGAATGAAATCGGCGCGGAGTACGTCGAGCAGAATGTGCGCCGCAAGGCTGCGGAAGCCGAAAAATCCCTGGCTTTCCTCGATCGTCAGCTGCCCCAGCTGAAGCAACAGGTGGAAACCGCGGAGTCGCGCTACAACGCGATGCGCAATCAGCGCGGTACCATCGATCTGAGCGAAGAGTCGAAGCTCATCCTTGGCCAATCCGTGCAAATCCAGACGCGCCTGCAGGAACTCAGGCAAAAGCGCCAGGAGCTGATTGCGCGTTTCACGAGCAATCACCCGACCATCGAGATCATGGACTCCCAGATCGCCAGCCTGAATGCACAACTGAATGGCGTGACCRGGAAAATCCAGAAGCTGCCGGATGTCGAGCAGAACGTGTTGCGCCTCATGCGTGATGTCAAGGTCAGTACCGAGCTCTACCAGTCGCTGCTGAACGACACCCAGCAACTCAGGCTGGTGAAGGCAAGCAAGGTCGGCACGGCACGCCTGGTGGATACCGCCGAGGTACCGCTCAAGCCCGTGCGGCCCAACCGCAGCATGATTGCCGGCGTGGCGCTGGTGCTGGGCTTGCTGCTGGGCCTGCTGGCGGTTGTCGTGCGGCGCTTGCTCGACGGTGGCGTCAGCGATGCCGACGAGGTGGAAAAGTCGACAGGACTGACGGTGTACTCCACCATCCCCTTCAGTGCGCAACAAGCACGCCCGGAAGCCGCCAGGAAGGCGGGCGGCAAGGACGGCGGGCGCTGCGATGTGCTGGCTCACCTGGAACCCGGCGACCCGGCCATCGAGAGCTTGCGTAGCCTGCGCACCGCCCTGCAGTTTGCCCTGGCCGGCAGCCGCTCGCGCGTCGTGGTGGTCACCGGTCCGGCGCCGGGCGTCGGCAAATCGTTCGTCTGCGCAAACTTCGCGGCGGTGCTGGCCTCCGGCGGCAAGCGCGTCGTGCTGGTTGACGCCGACCTGCGCCGGGGCAGTCTCAATCATCGCTTTGGCGTGGCGCGTAGCCCGGGCCTGTCGGAGGTGTTGACCGGCACGCCGCTGAACCAGGCGATCCGCCGTCAGGTCCTGCCTGGGCTGGACGTCATCCCGACCGGCACCGAGCCGCCGCACCCGGCGGACCTGCTGCTCAGCGAGCAACTGGATACCCTGCTCGATACCTTGAAGGCACAGTACGACGTTGTGCTGATCGACACGCCCCCGGTGCTTGCCGCTTCCGACGCGGGCATCCTGGCAGCCAGGGCGGGCGCGGTCTTCATGGTGACCCGCGCCGACCAGACCACTGTCGGCGAGATCACGGCGGCGGACAGGGCCATCCAGCAAGCCGGCGGTGAGATCAAGGGGGTACTGTTCAACGGCCTGCGTATCGATGGCCGCTGGTACAGGGCGCACTACCACTTCGGCAAGTATCGCTATCTCAACCAGTACGGCACCTCACGCATCAAGCGCGCCTGAACCGCCGCTACGCGCAAAGGGCCGATGCCGTGAGGGCATCGGCCCTTTTCCTTTGATGGCCGTGCGCAAGACAAGCCTCGCAATGGCAGTCGAAAACAATGACTGGGGGACAGGGCTTCCGGCGCTCCCGGCTGGACGAAATCCAGCCCTCGCGGCAGCGCCAGGCGGTCTGCCGCGGCAGCCCTATGGATTCGCGGAGTTGAACAGCCCCGCGGTGCGGTAGGCGGGCTCGGACGCGAGGGGCGGCGCTTGTGGCGATTCATCCGTGGCCGCGGTGTCGGCCGCCAGTTCGGCTTCGTGCCGCATGACGTGCCGGACCAGGAACTCTGCGAATGCCTGGCGGCTCGCGGGCAGGAACAGCGAATGGTCCAGGCACGGCAGCGTGTGCAGCTTCACCCGCTCCAGCTCGCTGAGAGCCTTCATGTCGCCCCCGAAGCAAAACGCTGCTTCCTCCAGGCCGAGATCGCCCGTGCCATAGAGAAAATCGGTATACACGCCACGCCGGTTCAGCTCGCCCATGGCATGGCAGGCGAAACCGCTGACCGTGGCGATGTCGGCCGCGCCGCGCAGCCGTGCCATCAACCTGGCGTGGCGCTCGGCGGCACGGCGCGCGACCCGGCCAGCCAGGCTCGACACAATCGGCCATGCGTGAATCTCGCCGCTCAGCAGGCGCTGCCAGTTTTCCGGCTTGCGTGCCGCCACGAGGTAGCCTCGTATCGATTGCAGCTTGCTTCCGGCCGCGGCGTCGTCCGCAAGATCCCAGCGGAACTTGACGAGATTCGCCATGACCAGCCCACTGACACCCGCGTTGGCAAGCGCCGCGTGCAAGCTGAGATAAGCGCCCGAGCAGACGCCCGCAAGCACGATGCGCCTGAAGCCCCGGGCTCGCATCCACTCGACCGCGGCGCATACGTCCGCGCACGGCGGCGGCGAATAGATGGAAGGAATGCTCATCTGCCTTGCCGCTGCCGGGCTGTCGCCAAGCGCGGCTACGTCGAGCCGCAAGGCAGCCACGCCCAGGCGGGCGAGCTGGCGCGACAGCGTGACGAAGATCCTGCCATCGCCAACATGATGGTTGCCACCGGTATTCGGGAAAATCACCGCGGTGCCGGCCGGCAGGCGCTCGCGTGGCGCGCAAAGGATGCCGAACAGGCGCCCCCCGCCCAGCCAGACCGGCTGTTCGAAGCCGCCATCCACCTGCAAGCCCTGTGTCTGCCTGACGCGCGGTTCGCCGCGGTGCGGCCGCAGCCGTGCGGGCGCGGCGCCGGGCCGCAGCCAGTCGAGCAGTCTCCGCCAGGCCCGCTCGGGCACGGTGGCATACTCGGCCGACTGCATCATGGCGGGGTATTCGTCAAACCCGCCAAGTTCGACTTGCACTCCCGCCGCTTCGTAGCTCGCCGCCAGCGACGCCACCGCCGAGGCCGTGCCAGGCCAGGCATCCAGCATCAACACGCGCGGCGCCGGGCAAGCCCGCCGGCGCGCCAGGTTCAACGCGCCGATCCGGGCCACGGTTTCCGGTACAAGGCGGAATGCCAGGACTTGCTGGGCGCCGTCCTGCGCAGGCGCCACGGCGAGATCGGGAATCGCCCTGCTCAGCCAGTTGCCGTGGAGTGCCCGCAACTCGCGCAGGTAGGTACGGCCATTGGTCGCGGGCGCCAGCAGGATCAGGCCAGCGGCAGCCGTGCTGTGGTGGGTAGCCATGGCTTCAGCCGCAAGCACCGCAAGGGTTGCCCCGAGGCGCAGGCCGCAAAGCACCACCCGTTCGACGCCGGCCAGTTCGCGCAGCCGTGCCGCGGCCGCGACAATGCTCGCCACGGCCTGCTCGACGAACCTGGGGTCATCGTCGCCGCCGCCCGAGTCCCCGCTGCCCGGATAGTCAAAGCGCAACGCTGGCAGGCCCGCGGCGGCAATATCATCAGCCAGGTGGCGCCAGGCGCGATGCGACCACATGGCTTCGTGCCCGCCCGGCGCGCAGAGGACCACGCCGGTTCTCCCGGTCTCGCCGTGAAGCCAGCCGGCACAGCCATGCAATATGACGCGCTTCATGCCGACTCCCCGCTCGCGCCCGCCCGGGCGCTGCTTTCGCCTCCGATTGCGGCGCTGGCAAAGCCCACGCAGAAACGGGTACGCTCGCCAGCGCCAGGCACTATGCCATCCGCTCCACGCCGGCTGCGCGCTCCAGCTTTGGCACGCTGGGCGCGGGCTCGGGCATGCCCAGATAGGGATTGATGCTGTTGAACTCGGCACGGTTGCTGCGGCGCGCCGTCACGCCGTTCAGAATGCCACCCAGAAGCCGCGCATGCGAACGGGCCAGGCGCTTGAGCGTCTCCTCGACCTGATCCGGCGGTGTCTGGTCCGCGCGCACCACAACCAGTGTCGAGCCGGCAATATTCGCCACCAGCGTGGCGTCGGCCACGGCCATCACCGGCGGCGTATCGACGATCACAAGGTCAAAGCGGCTAGCGCACAGGCGCAGGCATTCCGCCAGGGCGGGACGCATCAGCAGTTCGGAGGGATTGTGAGGCGTCGCCCCCGTAGTCAGGATCGACAAACCGCTGACGACGGTGGGACGCACGGCGGCAGCCAGCGTGAGCTGGCCCGCCAGTATCTCCGCCAGACCGCCTTCAGCCCCCTGGTCGAACCAGCTCGCCACCTTGCCCCGGCGCATGTCGGCGTCGATCAGCAGCACACGCTGGCCGGCTTCGGCAAACAGCACCGCCAGGTTGATGGCGGCGAAGGTCTTGCCCGCGCCCGGTGCGGGGCTGGTCACGGCCACCACGCCATCGGCCGCGCTTCGCAAGCCGAAATGCAGCGCGGCGCGCACGCTGCGCAGGCCCTCCACGGCCAGGGAATGCGGGGCGCTTCGCGCCAGCAGATAGCGGTCGTGCAGACCCTGGCGCAGCAAATGCTTGATGAAATCGGGATAGGATTCGTCGAGCGCCTCCAGTGCCTGCCCCGGCTCGGGCCCCTCCAGCCGAGCCGCGCCCGGCGCCGCGAAGCCAGCGGCAATACCCAGGCGGACCTTGGCCTCGATGAGACGCTCCAGCTCTTGCTGCTCGCGGCTGTACGCAATGTCCCCGAGCATGGGCATGCCGAGCAGCGCTTCCGCTTCGTTGGCGCTGGCGACGGTCTGCTTCGTGCGCTGGCGCACGCTCACGCAGGCAATGCCAAGGCACAGGCCAAGCAGGCCACCGCCGGCGGTCAACGGCCAGGGCCCGGGCCCCACCGGCGACATCGGCACCACCGCATTGTCGACGACGCGGACCTGACTACTGTGGTCCGAGACAATCAGCGACAGTTCCTGGACCTTGTTGCGCAAGGTCATGTACATGTCCTCCGCCACTTTGACATCACGCGTGAGCGACACCGACTCACGCTCCGACATCGAAAGATTCTGCATGCGCGCATCCAGCTCTTTGCGCTCACGCATCATCTGGGTAATCTTGTTGTCGACGGTGCGTACCTCGTTGGATTCCGTGGTGAAGCGCTGCAGCAGTCCGGTACGTTCCATCTTCAGCGCGGCGATCTGCTTCTGGTAGTCGATGCTGCCATTGAGGTAGGACTGCGCGTCCTGCGAGGGCTGCATCGACCCGGAGCGCGAACGGTAACGCGTCAGCGCGGCTTCGGCGCGCTCAAGCTCGCCCTGTACGCGCGGCAGCTGGCTGGAGAGAAATGCCAGCGTGCTGGCCGCGTCGTCGCTGCGCTGCGCGGTCTGCCCCGAAATGTAGGAATTGGCAACACCATTGACCAGCGCCGCGGCCAGTTTCGGGTCGGGATTCTGCCAGGTGATTCGCGCCGTACCGGCTTCGCCCTCCTCGCTGCTGACCTTGAGCTCCCCGGCGATCGTGCTGACCATGGCCGCCAGGTCGTGCCGCGTAATGGTGAAGCGCGTGCCGGGCAGCGCATCGACGCGCGTCACCAGCAATTCCACACCGTTGCCGGTGGCAGGCTCGTCGACCTTGCCCTCAAGCAGAACGGCATCCGCCGAGCGCAGCACGAAGCGTTGCTCCGGCAAGACCTCGAACATCAGCGGCTCGTTGAACAGGCGCTCCGGCACGGTCATCTTGTCGACCACGAGCCGCTGCGCGCCCCATGCATAGCCAAGGTTCGCCGGCCAGGGCGCGCCAAACCTGCCCGGTGTCGCAAAGCGGGCCGCCAGGCTGCCCAGCAGCGGCGCCCGTAACGGCTCGGCGGAGATATCGAGATGCAGGTTCTCCACCACCGGGCCGACCATCGCCCGGCTCTTCAGCAAGCCGATATCGAAGGGGGCGGGCTTCGCACCGCGCGCAACCCCCTGTGTAGCGGCATCCCTGGCGCCAATCTGCACCAGCGCCTCGGCGCGGAACTGCCGCGGTGTCGACAGCGCCAGCAGCGCCGCAACCGCGGCACCCGCCAGGCCAGCGGCAAGGATCCAGCCGATATGATCGAGCATCGCGCCCGCGGGCACGATGCGCTCCGGCGCGACGCCGGCAAATGACATTTTGCTCACAGCAAATTCCCCCGCTAGGTTCGTCCCCGCCTTGCCTGCGCAGCGGGCAAGCGAGGCCTGCTCCCATACCGCAGTGCTAACCGCGCCCGTAGTTATCTTCGAACCGGACGATGTCATCCTCGCCCAGATAGGCACCCGACTGGACCTCGATGATTTCCAGCGGTGTCTTGCCCGGGTTCTCCAGCCTGTGCAGCGTGCCGATCGGGATATAGGTGGACTGGTTTTCGGACAGGATGCTGACCGTGTCGCCGCAAGTCACGCGTGCGGTACCGCGTACCACCACCCAGTGCTCGGCACGGTGGTAATGCATCTGCAATGAGAGGCTGGCTCCCGGATCCACGACGATGCGCTTGACCTGGAAACGCTCGCCGTGATCGATGGAGTCGTAGCAGCCCCAGGGGCGCTGGACCTTGCGATGATTCACCACCTCGCATCCGTGATCGGAGCGAATGCGCTGGACCACGTTCTTGACGTCCTGCACATGCGCCTTGTCCACGACCAGCACGGCATCCGCCGTCTCCACCACCACCACGCCCTGTACCCCGACGCACGCGATCAGGCGTCCCTCGGAATGTGCCAGGCAAGACGAAGCGCCATCGAACAGCACGCGTCCCCGCCCCACATTTCCCGCTGCGTCCTTGGAAGCGATATCCCAGATCGCGGCCCACGAGCCAACGTCGGACCAGCCAGCGTCCAGCGGCACCAGCATGCCGCTCACACCGGGCAAGGCCTCCAGCTTCTCCATCACCGCGTRGTCGATGGAATCCGACATACAGTCGCCAAAGGCTTCCTTGCCAATGCGGAACGTGTCGCCGCTGCGTTCACCGGTCTCATATGCAGCACGGCACTGCAGGTACATTTCCGGCTGCAGCTGGCTGAGCGCCTTGAGCCAGACCGACGCCCGCACGACAAAAATGCCGGCGTTCCACCAGTAGTCGCCCGACGCCACGTAGTGCTCGGCCAGTTCCAGATGGGGCTTCTCCACGAAGCGCTCGAGCGTGAAGGCCCCGCTATCCTCGTTCACGCCGGCGCGGATGTACCCGTAGCCGGTTTCCGGCGCAAGCGGGCGCACGCCCAGCGTCACGATGGCGCCACGGTCGGCATGCTGTATCGCCGTCGCCAGTGCCTGGCGAAATGCTTGCGGATCCGCCACGCTGTGGTCTGCCGGGGTCACGACCAGGACGGCATCCTCGGTCTCCCCCAGGCCGCCGGCCGCGTGCAGCGCGGCCATCGTCAGCGCGGGCGCCGTATTGCGGCCGCAAGGTTCGGAGAGGATCCGCGCGGGCTTGCCGGCTCGCTTCATCATCTCCGCGATCATGAAACGGTGGTCCTCGCCGCAGACCACCATCGGCGCCACTTCCTTGCCCGCCGCACGGCCGGCCAGTTCCGCCAGGCCGTCGAAGCGGCGCGCGGTGGCTTCCAGCAGCGTGTCATCGGCAACCAGGTTCAGCAACTGCTTGGGATGCTGCTCGCGCGACAGCGGCCACAGCCTGGTGCCGGCGCCGCCGGCCAGGATGACTGGCTGGATCGCGGTTATCGGCATGGACTGCACGCCTGCATCGGCGGACACTGCTATTGCCGCGCCGTCCGGCTGGTACGCGTCCCGAGTCGTTGCGTTCATCTTGCCTCCTTGCCTGCCGCAGCCCGGAAAGGCTGCGGATACTCGCCACGTGCGCGGAACACGGACTGTGCATTCTTCATCCGGGGGATCACCGGCGCGCATGCACTCGCGCCGCGCAGCGCCGGGGGTAACGCTTCCGGACATGAGGCCCGCCTGGGCCGGACGGTCCGGCGCATACTGACAGCCAGTGTAGGGAGCGGGAGCGGGGGTATCTGTTCGCTGCCGCACACGCCAGCCGCCAGGCTGTCCCCGCGCAAATGCCCCTGCCATTGTCGTGCCCTCTGTTGGGCAACGAACGGATGGAAAGCGCCAATACGGTTGCAATGGCAGCAAAGGCGCCTACCGGTTTTCGACGGACCGGGCAGCGCGGCAACAGACGCAGGAGGCGGAAGATGAAACGGGACGCTGTACTCATAAGCGGCGGCGGCGCGGACAATATGGCGCGGGCAAGGCCGCGTGCCGCCCGCCCGGCGGAGCTTGCCACCAGTACAGCCGCTACCGTAAGCCATCCGCACGTGCTGCATGGCGCGGACGCGATCTGGCAGGAGACCAACTGCTATATGGACCTGTGGATCGAGCTGTTGCATGGCCGGGGACTCGATCCGCGCGCCGCGCTGCCATTCACGGTGACGCAGGATTTCGAAGGGGACCATTTCACATTCTTCAAGTATCCGCAGATGGATCTGGAGTTGCTGTACGGCACCGTGGTGCAGGAAATGCCGGTCTATGACACGCTCGAGGCCCACGTCGTCGCACAGGTCAGCCGCGGCCATACCRTGCTGGTGGAACTCGACAGCTACTACCTGCCGGACGTACGCGCGACCGCCTATCGGCGCGAGCACGTCAAGACCACGGTGGCAATCGACCGCATCACGCCGGCGGCGCAGGAGCTTGGCTACTACCACGGCCTTGGCTATCACACGCTGGCCGGAGAGGACTACCGCGGCGCCATGCGGCTTACGCCCGAACTGAGCGGCAACGGCAACATACTGTTCCCCTACGCCGAGTTTGCCCGGCAGGCGAGAGCGCCGCTGCGCGCCCGTGCGCTGGTCAATGCTTCGGTGTCGCTGATGCGCCACCACCTGACCCGGCGCCCCACAGCCAATCCGGTCAGCCAGTGGCGCACGGCTTTCGGTGGGCAGATGGAAGTCCTGCTGGCGCGTGGAGATGCTTACTTCCACCAATACAGTTTCAACCTGCCGCGGCAGCTCGGTGCCGGTTTCGAGTTGCTTCATCATTATCTTGGCTGGTTGGCCGAGCACGATTACAGGATCCCGGCAGCGGCGGCACTTGCGGCCCGAGCCGTTGCCACCGAATGCAAGGTGCTGCAATTCCGCCTGGCGCGGGCCGTGGCGCGCCGGCGGCATGACGACTGCGCGGATTGCCTGGAAACGCTCGAGGCGTCCTATGAGCGCGCCATGGCCGGGCTGGTCTCGGCGTTCGGCTGTGCGACTCGCCTTCACGCCTGAGGCCAGCGTCGGCATGCCGGCCCCGGTGCGCCGGGGTCCGCTCTGTTCAGGCGTGCGCCAAGGCAGGCAGCAACCGGTCGTACTCGCGTTTGACGAGCTTGTAGCATTCGCAGGATTGCTTCTCGAGCCCGCAACGGTCCAGCACGGTGATATGCCCACGGCTGTGGTGGATGAGTCCGAGGTCCTCCAGCTTTCCGGCTGCCTCTGTCACGCCTTCGCGCCGGACACCGAGCATGTTCGCAATCACCTGCTGCGTGATCACAAGCTCGTTGGAACTCATCCGGTCGATCGCCAGCAGGAGCCAGCGGCACAATTGCTTGTTGAGGGAGTGATGGCGGTTGCAGGCCGCGGTCTGCGCGATCTGCGTCAGTACCGCCTGCACGTAGAGCAGCGTCACGCGCTGCAGCACCGGTGTGCGCATCAGCTCATTGCGCAGATCGCGGGCTGCGATGCGATAGGCGAAGCCCGGGCTGCGCACTTCCACGCGGCTGGGCATGGTATCGCCGCCGGTGACGACCGGGATGCCGACCAGGCCCTCGTTGCCGATGGCCGCGAACTCGACCGTGGCACCATCCTCGAGCAGCGAGAGCATGGAGACCACTGCCGTGGTGGGAAAGTAGACATGGACGATGCGCTGTCCCGAATCCGTCAGCAACTCCCCCGCGCGGAGCCTGACCAGTTCGAAGTGCCGGCACAACACCTCCCACTCGTGGCGCGGCAACGCGCTGAGCAAATGATTGACATGCAGATCTGACCGATGCGTGATCATTTTCGGACCTCCCTTGGACCCTAGGATCACGGCTGGTGCCAGCAAGACATCCTGATGCCCTTATGACTGGGCACTACTGTCAATGCCGTTCCACCCGTTGCAAACAACCGCTGACTTTCCGCCAGCTGGTGTATCTGTATTAAGCGCCACGCAACTCCGTTGTGACACTGGGCAGACGGCTAGTACTAGATCATCCCTTGGTAGGTTGGAGATGACACGGGCGGACACCGGCGGTCGTGCCCGCTTGGGCGCGCAAGCGAGGCCCGGCGGCTGCGCAGGCCATGCCAGGAGTGGGAATCAGCGGCGCGTCCTATGCGTTGTAGCTGACCGGCCGGTCCGCGTTGATGGCGTGAATCTCGCCCGAAGGGATGAGCGCACCCGGGGCGGGGGAGCCGCCGTCATGCATAAGACGGATACGCCGGCTCTCGCCGGGGGCAAGATGAAACCAGTCTTGTGCCGGTTGAAAGACATGATCTTCGATATGCACCCAGCGCGCGAAGCGCTGTGTGCTGATTGTGAGCCACCATTCACCCGCCACGCATTCGACTACAACTTTCAGGCCAGGCGGCTTGAGCGCGCTCGCCCTGCGATCCGGCAGGTAGGCCACCTGGCTCAGCAGTGCACCATCAGCCCCTACAAGCGAGGCCACGACGACGTYGTGCGCCGGCGGACCAAACCGATAGGCGTAGGTGAAATCGAAGAACACATCCATCAGCGACGCGGCCTCGATGCGGTGCGCCTCGCGTGGGGCAAGCACGAGGTCCTGCGTGGCTTCGGCCACCACCGTCTCGCCGTCGCGGTAGCAGCGCAGCGACAAACGCACCTGATGCGGCTCCGGCGATTCGTTGAGCAGGTGCAGGTGCAAGCCGTTGAGCCCCTCGTCCGTGAACAGCAACTGCAGCGGCTGCCAGACCTGCCGCAAGGCATGCCAGGCCGATTTGGGACGCGCGCATGCGTCCACGATCCCCCAGCCCGGCCCCGGCAGGAGATCCTGCAGCTGCCAGACCAGCCCGCCCGCGCAGGTGGAACCCACGCGCCGCCATTCGCTGAAGACATCGGTCATGATCTCGGCCACCACCGCGCGTGACAGTGCCAGATAGCGCCCCGGCCGTTCGTAGCGCAGGCGGGGTGGATCGACGTCATACAGCGTACGCAGATAGAAGTCGCGCACGTCCTCGAAATCCCACGGCGCGCCGGCATCGCGCGGCACGCGTGTCTTCCAGCGCGGATCGTGCAAGGGCTGGCCAAGGTCGTGCTCGGCCAGGGTGCGCTCGCAAGGTACGTTGGCAAACGCCAGGCATTCCGCGGCGAAACGCACATTGGCGAGACGCGCATCCGCCAGGGGGCGCTGGTAGGCGCCCACGCCGTAATAATGGCTGACGCCGGTATCGGGCTGGAAGGGCCATGCGCCTTCGCAAGGTGAGTTGCGCACGTAGACGACATCCGGCCTGTGCGCGGCCACCAGGCCGGGGATCAGCGCTTCGAACAGCGGCTGGCGCCAGGCCGCGCGCGCCGCACCCATCATGGCGGCTTGCTGCTCGGTCTCGCTGCCACCGCACAACACCGCGACGCTCGGATGCGCGCGCGTGGAAACCAGCCACTCCGTCACCTCGCACGCGGCGTCGTCCATCAGCGCGGATCCCGCCATGCCGTCGCTGCCGCCATAGTCGAAATTGGCGAACATGAAGTCCTGCCACACCAGCAGGCCAAGTTCGTCGCAGAGCCGATAAAAGTTCTCGCCCGGATAGCAGGTGACGCCGCTCACACGCACCATGTTCATGCCGGCCCCTCGAGCCAGCGCCAGCCAGCGTCCGACCGTCTCCTGCGCATCCGACAGGCCGTGCAGGTCGTGGCTCGACACGCACGCGCCACGGCAGAAAAGCCGCTCGCCGTTGATGCGCAAGGCAAAGGCGCCCGGCGCAGCGCCGCGGTCGGCCTCGATGGTGCGAAAGCCGATGCGCCCGCATGCCAGCGTGCCGCCCTGCACCGTGGCAACTATGCGGTAGAGATAGGGCTCGCCGTGCGTGTGCGGCCACCACAGCCTGGCATGGGCGATGCGCAATGTGCCAGCCAGCGTGTGGGCATCCAAGCGCCGCAACAGGCCCGCGCAAAGCGGCTCACCGTCACCATCGACGGCACTGAAACTGCCATGCTCTGGCGCTTCTCCCGGAAAATGCAGCCGCAGGGACACCACGCCCTCATGCCCCTCGATCCGGCTGGAGAGATCGGCGCGCATGCCTTGCGATGCATCGTCGCCGGCCGGGTCGAGCAGTTCGACCGGGCGCCACGGCCCCACGGCATGCACCGGGGGGCACCAGCCGGCCATATGGCCGAGCAGGGTGGTGCGCACCGCGCGCAAGGTCGCTGGCGCGATCATCCGTGGCTTCCAGCGGACCGCGCCGCGCTGTGTGCGCAGCCACGGATACATCGCGCGAAAGCACAGGTGCAGTGTATTCTCGCCCGCCAGTTCGACTTCGATCTGATGGCTCACGAACATATGGCGCGTGGTAAGCACCAGCGCACCGTTCAGCCACACCTCGGCCAGCGTGGCCAGGCCGCTGAACCGCAGCACGCGGCGGCCACTGCCCGTGAAGTGCACGCGGTACCAGTGATCGCGCTGGTGCAGCGGTGGCGGCGCGGCATCATCCCATCGGCCGGCGGCACGCAAGGCGCCCGCCACGGTGCCGGGCACGGGCGCAGCCAGCCAGCCGGCGCCCTCCGGCAAGGCGGCCGGGCACCCGGCGGCGCCAGCGGAGGTTTCGAGCCACACCCACTGCCCGGACAACGGCGCGCCTTTGACCGCGACGCCGGGCAATGCCGGCAAGCCGCGCCGATCGGGGGCGAAGTCGCGCGCACTCACCCGCCAACCTCGCCGAAGTAGGCAGCCAACGCCGGCACCGTCGCCTTGTAGGACATCTCGAGCTGATCGAAGCAATCCTGGCAGGGATCGGGCTTGCGGCTGATGACGGCACGCATCAGCCGGAACTGCATCACCATGGCCTCGGAGGCAATGGTGTAGCAAGCCTCGGCGATGGTGTCCGGCAGCGGCTGGCCATGCATCACCAGCCAGCGAAGGTAGCAACCCAGCAGCTCGAAATTGGCGCCCAGCTGGCGCAACACGCTCGACGCATAGGCCTGGAATCCCGGCTCCCCACGCCCCATCATCTGGTCCAGGTGCGCGGGGAAAACCGTACGAAAGGCGCTGATGGGATTGACCCGCGGCCGCCGTCCCAAGTGGCGGCGCAGCATGTCAAGCGAGATCCGCACCAATGCGGCATCGGTCTGGGGAGCAAAGCGGCGCCGCACCACTCTCGCTTGCGGATACGGCGCGATATTCTTGTCCTTCAGTTCCGCCGGCAGCCGGAAGATGGCCTGGTACTCCTCGCCGCTGACCGTGTGGTAGCCGTCGCCATGGTAGTAACCGGCGGTCGAGGCCTCCGGCACCAGCAGGTCCACACCGATGCAGGAACGCGCATGCAGGCGCCGGTAGCCAGCGGCGGCGGCATACGGCAGGTTGAAACTGTCGACGTCAAGCAGTACCACGTTGCCGCGGCATGTCTGCGCGGCAATGTGCCCCTCCAGGTTGTCGTACACGGACAAGTCGTGCACGGTGACACCATAGAGCCGCTCGAGATCACCGAACGGGAAACTGAATAACGTGAACTGATCGCCCTCGAAATCCTGGCTCACGGTAAATGCCAGTGCGGCAATGGGCTCGAGTTCCCAGCCATGCAGAAGCTCTATCCACAGATCGACATTGCAATTTGCGTGCGACCACACCGGGTTCCCGCCGCGCAGACCGAGACCGCCGCGGCCCCCCAACTTGGGTGTTCCATGCATTACGCGCTCCAGAGCCGCTCGCGCACGCCTCGCGGCCAGCGCGCCGGATCGAGTCCATGGTGACGCAGCAGGGCAAGCCCGAGCCGCTCGATGCCAAAGCCCACGCAACCGGTATGCGCGGTGCCACCGTCGTCTGTCCGGATGCCCCACAAAGCACCGAAATGGTCCATATGGTAGTTGAAGCTCATACAGGCGGTAGGCGGCGCCCCGTCATTGACGGGAATCAGCAACTCGAACTTGAGCCGGAGCTCGCGCTGGCTGTCGGCCACGATCTTGCCGCCGCGCCCGAAGAACGGATCATTGGCCACGTCGACTTTCACCGGGAGCTCGAGCGCCTTGCCCAGTTGCAGCCCGCGCTCCATCCATAGCTGACGGAATGCCACGATGCGCTCGGCCGGCCCCAGGCACACGTATTCCCTCTGTCGGAACAACTGCATGCGCGTCGGCTCCAGCGAAGGCTCGTGCCGATAGCAATAGGACAGGACATCGACCACCTTGCCCTGCCACGGCAGCGGTCCCCGGCGCGCCATCACCGGGTAGACCGGATAGCAGGCTGCCGGTGTCAATACCACGCCGGAGAATGCCTGCTGGTCGGTCCACGCGTCGCCATCCTCCAGCCGTGCAAGCAGGCGGCGGTGGCCGCGGTCGTCGCCGCAGAAGCTATGGACGGTGCCCGCCAGCTGGGGAAAGCTCTTCATGTATTCACTGGTCTCGAAGTCAGCCTTTCCGATGGCGGGCGGAAATCGCAGGATCTCGGCGTGCTGGTCGCTGCCGAGCGCGGTGATCGCCGCGTTCAGGCCGTCGGCGATGGCTTCGAAGGTCTCGCTGCGACCGTACAAGCCCTGCACGCCGGTTGGGATCAGGAGGCCTGCGTCGAGCAGCGCCGCGAGAAACGTCGCCGGTCCGGTGCGGGCCGCCGGTGGCTCGTCGGCGCCGCTCGTGGCCAGGGTGTCGCTGATAAGGGCAATGGAATCCATCTTGTTTCTTTCAGGAACGATCTGCCAGCAGCAGGTTGGCGGTGTTGGCCAGGATACGGTCGTTATTGATCATCAGGGGCGCGGACCACAGATCACGCAGATGACGGCCGAGACTATAGGGCGTGCCATGTTTGTAGCCGGCCATGCCGCAAACCAGCATGGCCTGGTGCACCACCTGCAGCGCCATCTCCGAAACCGAAGTCTTCAAGCCGTTCATCTCAGCCGCGAGCGAGAACGAAGCCGATACCGACGCGGCAACGTGACGCTGGCGCTGACGCGCAAGGGCTAGCCCGAGCCGCCCTTCGATCATCTGCAACTGGCCCACCGCCTCCGCGACATGGGACGCCGAGGGCGGCAGCGAACCCGGTCGCGCCCTTGCCTGCCCCCGGAAGAGATTTTTTGCGCGTTGGACCGCGTCGCCTGCGATGCCAAGCCAAAGTGCGCTCCAGAGGATATGCGAGACCGGCGTCATGGTGACGTCGGCGATCTCGCCAAACGCAACGGGCAATACCTGGGCAACCTGCCCGGCCGCTTCAAGCCGGAAGCCGTTGCTGCAGGTGCCGCGCATACCCAGCGTATCCCAGGTATTAAGGCACTGAAGCGTGTAGTCGCCGTGCAGCACGCACACCAGCACCTGGTCCGACGGCGAAGCATCGGCGTGCCGCCGCGCGGTCACGAGGATGCCATCCGCGTACGCACCGTATGAGATGGTGGGCGCGATCTTCAACAGGTGGAATTGGTCGCCGTCGGCGTCGACCGCGCAGCCGCTGTTTCGCAATGCGCCGCCGATGGCTTCCTCCGAGGTGGCGGAGGCCAGCAGAAGCTGCTCGGCCGCGATGCGGGCAAGCAGGCTTTCATGCCACGGACTACCCGCGCCGTGCCCGGCCACGCATGCCACCTGGATCTGGTGCATGGCGTAGATCATGCCGGTGGACGAGCAGGCGGCGCCGAGGATCTGGCAGATGGCCGCGATGGTATCGAGCGATGCTCCCGCACCGTCGTATGCGGTTGGCACCATGGCGCCAAGCAGTCGCTGATCACGCATGGCGGCAAGGGCCTCGTGGGGAAACCTTGCCTCGCGATCTACCTGGTCCCCGTGCTCCGCCGCCACCTCGGCCACGACATGAGCGGCAGCAATCAGCGCCTCGCCGGACGCCGGATCCATGCCAGGCTGCGCCAGCTCCACCCTGGCCAGCGGCGGGCTCACGCTGCCTCCTGCTGCTTGATCTGCTGCACCGCGGTGGCTAGGGAATCAATGCTACGGAACAATTGCCGCGTCAGCATTCGGTCCGGAATCTCGATATCGAAAGCGTTCTCGATGGCAAGCATCACATGCACGGTCGCCAGGGACGACAGGCCTACCTCGTAGAGATCTGTGCCATCGTCCAGCCGGTCTGCCGGAACCGTGAGTCTCGCTACCTCGCCAAGGATGTGACGGATCGTTGCTTTCATGCTGATCTCCAGCGATTGAGACGGGAGCCATTGAACATGGAATCGCCTTGGCGGGGCGTGCGTTCCCCCACCAATAGCGCGGCGAGCGGGGGGATCGCACGAACTCAGAACGCGCTTTTGCCGGTCCATCCGTGCACTGCGGTTCGCAGGATGATGGAGATGTCCAGCTGGAACGACCAGTTGCGGATGTAGTAGATGTCGAACTCGACGCGCTTGCGCATCTTCTCGACGGTGTCGGTCTGGCCGCGCAGGCCATTGATCTGCGCCCAGCCGGTGATGCCAGGCTTGACGCGGTGCCGGAGCATGTAGCGGTCGATCAGCTCCTTGTAGAACTCATTGTGTTCCATCGCATGGGGACGCGGACCGACCACCGACATCTCGCCCCGCAGCACGTTGAGGAATTGCGGCAACTCGTCCAGGCTTGTGCGGCGCAGGAAGGCACCGATGCGCGTCACGCGCACGTCGTCGCGCGTGGCCTGTGTCACACCGGCCTCCTGGTGCACCACCATGGTACGGAATTTGTAGACATTGAACGGAGAGCCGTCCATACCGAGCCTTCTCTGGCGGAACAGCACAGGGCCCGGAGAAGACAACTTGACCAGGAGTGCGATGGTCAGCAGCACCGGCGACAGGCCAAGCACCACGCACAGCGCGAAGACCCGGTCGAAGCTCGCCTTCAACAGCCCGGTGATACCGGACACAGGCGGACTGTTCAGGTCGATCACCGGCATGCCGAGGAAGTCGCTGAATCGGTGGCCGAGCAGTTCCACCGACATGATATCGGGCACCCAGCGCACGTCGACCATGTCATTGCGGAACTGGAACACCACGTCATAGAGGTCGCGGCAGGCCGCCATCGGCAACGTCAGCCAGATTTCGCGCACGCCATTGCTGCGCACAAAGGCACAGACATGCTCCAGCGACTCGAGCCGCGCTACGCCCACCGGGATCGGCTTCTCGCGCTCATCGTAGATGCCGACCACATCGTAGCCCGCGCCGCGGATGCGCTGCACGCGCTGGTACAACTCATTCCCAAGGGTCCCATAGCCGAGGATAACCACGCGCTTGGCATTGAGGCCTTGTTCACGCACGCTGCCCAGCATGCTGTACAGCACCAGGCGCGACGCCACCAGCGCGGCGGCGACGCCGAGCAGCCAGGTCATGGACCACAGCCGGGAGAGCGCGGCAACCTGGTGCATCAGGAAGACTGTGACCAGGCCCAGGAGACAGACCGCGCACCATGCTGCCACCGTGCGCAGCGCCAGCGCAGCCAGGCTGCGGCCGCGCCAGGAACTGTAAAGGCCGCAGGCGGGAAACACCAGCAATGCGCCCACCGCGCACAAGGCGATGAGGAAGCCGTGCACCGGTGAGGCACCGCGGATGCCGTAGGGGAAGAGCAAGGCACCGACCGCCACGCCGCAGGCAGCGATGATGACTGCATCGGCGATGCGGTACAGGATTTGCAGGGCGGCTTGCCGCTCGGCTACAAAGGCTCGGACTGTCGACATGATTGGCCTCCACCTGGCATACCCAAGCAGTGATGGAGACCATGATTGCGCCGCAAGGGCGCCACGTCTGTTTGCTTACGCACACAGACGCCGGCCCCGGCCAGCGTCAGCGCATCAGCGGCACCGGTGCGAGGTGCGTCAACACCTGCTCGTGCCCGCTCTGCAATGCCCAGGAGCTCCATTGTCCGCGCTGGAAGGGCTTGTCACGCCCGGCCAGCCGCGTCGCGAGCACCTCCAGCCAGTGATGCGTAGGCGCGGCGACGCCCGTGACGGGTACTGCCAGCAGCAGCAAAAGCACCAGGCTTGCCGCCACGACCGGGGCCGAGCGTACCGGCCGTGCCGAGCTCAGGATAAAGGGCAGGCTCACGCCAAAGCCAAGGATGAGTCCGCTCAGGACTTCGGAGCTGGAGTGCGCGTCCAGTTCCAGTCGCGAAAAGCCGACCAGCAACGCGAGCAGCATGCCCATGCAGCCGGCGCCAAGCGCAAGGCGTTGCCACGCGTTCGGGACCAGCAGATAGAGCAGTGCCGGCAGTACCGATGCGGCCATCATGCTATGCCCCGAGAAACCAGTGAAATCGAGCGCGGCGCTGCCGATGCCCCAGCCCATGAACGCCAGCTTGGAGACCAGCACCATCGCGGCTGCCACGCCGAAGCTCAGGAACCACCGCCACGCGCTGGCGATAGCGCGGGTGTGGAAGAGCCAGGCGGTGATCAGTATCGCGCCCGGCAGCAGCAGGGAGGTCTCGCCGAAGCGAGTGATGAATTGCCAGTTAAGCATGATTGCGCCGAGGATCGAGTACGCGAGAAAAGTAACACAGTTGAGCCATTTTCCAGTCCCCGCCATCGGCCGGCGGCAGCATCTCCACCCAGCCAAAAGCATGACAAGTCGCAGATGAATAGGCCACGGTCCGCCACTTGCGCTACGCGGCTGTTACCGTGGCCATCAAGATCCGGCGCAGCACGCGCTGCAACCGAAATGCGCGTGTGCGCATCCGGATTGGCATACGCACCGGATCGCTCCGGTCCCCCGAACACGCGCTTTTCGCCCCCCTTTGCCTTGTCGCCTTGCGACGTCACGATGCTCGCCGATCGTAGCGCCTTGCCTGGCTGGTTAGCGCCGCCGCTAGCCCGTGGCCACGTCATTGCGGCCATCGCATGCCTGCTCGCTCGCTACCACCACGCAATACTCATGGCGGGCAATCAGTCCAGCCCTGACGGTTGCCACCTGCCGGCGCGCTTCCTGCTCGCCGGCGAAGGTCGCCGCGGCGATGGCTGCCGCCTCGCAGCTATAGCGCCGGCCATGCAGTTCGCCGCGATAGAGCAGTGGCCCATCGCGTCCGGTCGTCAATCTGATTTCGTAGCAGCATGCCCACTTGCCCCGGCCTTCGGGCACGGCGAAGCCGCGCACAACCAGGATGTCCACTCCCGCGTCCATATGACCCCCTCTGCAACGCGCGGCGGCCGTATTGAATTTGATATTCCCGGCTTCGCTACCCGCGCGCCTTCAGCATAGTTGCCAACGCTGCCGCCCGCCCTCATCCCCTTGCCGTAGATCCACCTGAACCAATGGGGGAAGGAGCCGGCGCGGGTGTCATGGAGAAGGCTCTGCGGGGAAAACACTGGCCGCCGGCGCGGACCAGCTCCACCGCCGCGCGCGCCTGCTCGGGCGTGGCCGGCACGGTCAGGCACCCGCTCGCGCCAAGGCGGGCGGCATAGCTTGCCACCCCGGAGCCAGGCGCCTCGCACAGGATCAGCCAGCGCCTTGGCGCCAGGCGCGCGCAGAGGGTGTCGACAAGAACCTGCGGGTCGGCGTCCGTGCCGCTGCAATCCAGCAGCGCGAAATCCACTGGAGCCGAAGGCATTTCCGCCGCTGGCGCATCCAGTAGCCATTCGGGAGTCTGTGTCAATACCGGCGTGAGTGATGAGATTTCGCGAAGGTGGCGCAGCAGTCCGCGGCGCAGCATCATATTGTGGGCGAGCAGGAGCGTTGTCATCGACTCGGGTGGACGCGGGTGGACATCCGGCCGGCAAGCACAGGGATCGCCTATCGCATGCGGCACTTGTCAAAAGCGTAGCAACTACAACAAAGCGCCGCCTCGTGCGTTTGGATGAGGCGGCTCATGCCAACGATTGAAGCGCTTGCGGGTTGCCATGCCCCCGCCGGCCAGGCGGGGAGCAGGCGCCGCGCTGCTCAGGCGGCCGCCTGGCAAACAGCGGCGAAATCAACCAGTTGGGCGGCGCCGCGAATCGGCGCGGCGGCAGCCGGGCCCGGCCAGCTCAGTTTCGCGCCGCGCTGCAACGCCACGTAGACCGCCTCGCCCTTGTTGCGTACGTGCAGGCGTTGATACAGGGTGCACGCATGGGTCTTGGCCGTGGCCACGGAAATGTTCAGCAAGCGGCTGACTGTCTTGATCGGATAGCCGCGTGCCAGCAGTGCCAGCACCTCGTACTGGCGTTCTGTAATGTTGAGCAGATGCGAGCCCACTGATGGCGTTTCAGGCTCCGGTGCCACATCGGATGCGCGGCGCGACGGATGTTGGGCTGCGGTTGCGGCCTCGCTATCCGCCTGGCCGGGCCCGGCCCGCACATGCAGCGCCGTTGGGGCGTGGCGCGCATTGTCGGTCGGCCACGCCGAGACGCCATCGGTGCCATGCGCCGCCTGCGCGCGCGCGGGGAAACACTCGCCATCGGCCAGAACAAGGCGGATCGCCGCGTCGAGCATCTCGGCGCTGCAGCCCTTGGACAACACGCCCCGCACATTGTCTGGCATCCGAGCGCTGATCGAGTGGGATGGGATCTGGTCCGACAACACCAGTATCCGCCTGGGCATCAAGGTCTGGCAGATGTCTCCCAACGACTGCCAGCCTGCATCCTGGTCCGGCGGCAAACCATAGACCAACAAATCGGCATGGCAGAGCCATTCGGCAGGATGGGGCAAGGAAGTCGGATCGATGTCGACCAGATCGCCGTGGAGTCCAGCTTGAGTTAACAGATGGCGCAGACCCAGGCGCAGCAGAGGATGTGGCTCGATCAAGAGGATTGTGGCCATGGCCGCTCTCTTTTATTGTTTCGGCATGGCGAGCCCCGCGACAACCCGCACATGCTAACGGAACTGACCGCTATGTTGCGGTTGCAGTCCCATACGATCCGTCCCGTCTCCAGGCCATGGCAGCGCACCCGTCCAGGTTCCGCTGCCCGACTGACCATCCCGTGGAGTCGTTTCGAATCGCCCCGTTTGCGTTTTTTACGCTTTAGATGTTTCTTAAGTCAGAGTTAAAGAACTCTGACTCTGGGTATCAGGATATGCACAGGTGGGGGTGAATGCAAGAGAGGGTTACACCCGTCAAAGGGTGTCGCGCGATGCCAACCGCGCCATGTACGCTACCGAACCGCGCGACGTCGAAACCTGTGGCAGGCGCGATTCGGGGATGGCCGCACGGATTCGGCGCTATAATTATCGGCATTAAATTTCACTATGCATTTCTACCCGGATGCATTTAGCGATCGCTTAAGTGCCTTATGAATCAATATCTTAGCTGCCCGTTTGGGCGTTGTCATGCAGCCCGGTAAGGCCCCCAATCTGAGTCTCACCCGTAGCGAATTTGCGGCCGTCCGCGCCTACGTGCAGGGTATGCCGGCCGCGATGGTTGCCGGGCGCTACCTGTCCGACGACGGCGATGACGACGCCGGTGGCGAGTCCGCACTGCGCTTGCTGCTCGGCCTGCGTGACCGCATGGTACAACTGGCGCACCTGCATAACAGGCAGGATCTGGCCGAGTTGCTCGAGCTCGGCCCCGGCCGCTCCAACCGGGGCATGGACCGGCGCGTGGAAGCCCTGGCCGAACTGGAGCGGCTCGGCACCGCACGGCCGCGTGCGGATCATGGCATCGAGCTATGGTTTGCTCCCGCCCTGGCGCGACGTTTACGCGCCCAAAAGATATCCAATCTGCACATTTTGGTCGAACTCGCCAATCGCCACGGCAGTGCGTGGTGGCGCTCGGTTCCGCGTATCGGGGCGCTCGCCGGGACGGTCATCAACCGCTGGCTGGCCGATCATCGCGATGTCGTCAGGGACGAGCGAGGCGAGCCACTGTTGCGCGAGCATTTTGGCGCCCAGGGCCGCTTGACGGAGGCCGCGCTGGGGCCCCGCCTGCGCCAGCTTGTGCCGTTCGAACTCATGCGCGAGGAGGGGTCCGCGACAGCGCAGATAACCCAACATAATAGTGATGTAACAGGCTCTTTTAGTAGCGATCTTGCGGCCGTCCACGGGTGGCTTGCAGCCAATCGCGCGCAACGGAGTACCTGGTTGGCCTATCGCAAGGAAGCCGAGAGGCTGCTGCTCTGGTCCGCAATGGACCGGCGTAAGCCGCTGGCCGCGTTGGACGGCCAGGATCGTTTGGAGTACTTTGGGTTCCTGCGCAATCCCGGCCCCGTCCGGCTATGGGTCGGACCGCGCGCTCCCAGGGAATCGGCAGCCTGGCGTCCGTTCACCGGTCCGCTGTCGGAAAGCAGCGTGCTTCACGCGTCGCGCATCCTTGGTGCGCTATTTGAGTGGCTGCAGATTCAGGGGTATCTTGCGGACCATGTCTGGCAGCCCGAGACACGGGCCAACGCGCAACGTGCCGCGGTGCCTGCCGGCGTGGGCAGCCCGCTCTCGCTCGATTCCCTTTCCCGGTTTCTGGAGTGGCTGGCTGCTCGGGGGCGGGACGCCGAGGGGCTGCGGTACCGTGCAGCCGAGGCCGCGGTTCGCTTGCTCCAGGAGCAACATATTGGTTTTGCCGACCTGACGACATTCACGCGCGACAAGCTCGGCATGGCCGGCGAACCCGGCTGTGGAGATGAAGCACTCAGCGCTCCGGCACGCATCGCGCTGGAGCGTCACTGGCAAGACCGCGGACTGGACTGGCACGGTCAGGCTGGCCAACCGATCGTGCTGATCGGACCTCCCCGGCTGCCACCCACCGGGCGAGCCAGGCGCAAAGCCGACGTGTCGCCAGGTGCCGGTTACTCGGTGCGGGGCCTGCACGCGCTGTTGAGCCAGGCGATCGAACGCTATCGCGAAGAGGAAGATGCGGGATTCGCGGCGCGCTCTCCGCGTGATCTTGCGGGGCGGCGAACCCGCATGGCACGGGCCGGCGCGCGCGGGCCCGATGCAGGGGCCGCGGCCGGTATCATCGCGTCGGGGACACCGGCCATCGGATGACGCCTCGTGGACGAACGTGCCGCGGCGACCGTCCCCTATGCTGCCGCCCAGCCATCAGCCCGCAGGCTTGTCCAGGCCGAAGCGTGCCTTGAGTGCCTCAACCAGGGCTTCGCGGGCGCCGCGATCGCCCACCTGGACGTCCAGCATCACGCGGCCGGAATCCCACTCCTTGATCGTTCCCAGCAATAGGCCACCATCGCTCCGGATCTTATATTGGCGACTGATTTCCTTGATCTTGCGCGCTTTTCCTTCCTGTGCATGCTTGCGAATGGCCTCGACCTCGCGGCTGGACAAGCCTTCCGCCATGATCCGGGCAGCGAGGTCGCGGGTACGGTCCTCTCCCACGATCTTGCAATATAGAGTCAGTTCGTAACCGGTCGCAATGCCGATTGCACTGGGCCGCTCGCGCATGACACCCAACACAGAATCCGGGAGCCTTAACAGCGCCAGGGTCTTGTTGACGGTCCCGGCGGACATGCCAGTCAGCTCGCAGATATCTTCCTCCTTCTGGACCTTGCCTTCGTCGAGGAGTTGCCGCCAAGCGATTGCATTGTCCAGCGCCGACTGGTCGGAACGCTGTTCATTGAGCAGGAAGGACAAGCGATAGAAATCGAGATCGCTCAGGTTGCTCTCGACGAAACAWTCCATCTCGAGCTTTCCCGCCGATGCCAGCGCGCGCTTGCGGTAATGGCCATCGATCAGGATGTAGTGCCCTGGACGCGCCGGATCCGGYGTAGCCAGGCCCGGCGTCTTCTGACCATGCGTGGCTATGGAAGCGGCCCGCTCCTGGACCACCACCGGATCATAGATGCGGCGCGCATTGAACGGATTGTCGTGCAGTTGCGCCAGAGGAACCTTCATCAGGATCCGCCCGTCCCCCTCGTCCTCCATCTCACTTTCAGCGCTGAAAATGGGATTCGGCTCGCGGCTGCGCGCTTGCAACAGACCATTGGGATGCTGCGAAATTGCCGCTTCGGCACGGGCAAAGCGGTCGAGCGCGTCGCCCCGCGTCTTTTCGGCCGCCATTCCGGCCAGCATGCCTGCCTTGAGGCTTTTCAATTTTGTTGCCATACCTATTGCTCAATCAAAGACAAGACTTCGTCGACCATCATGTCGACTTCCTGCACGGACTCGCGCGCGCCCGCCACACCATGCACCGTGCACCCGATCGCCTGGCATTCGCGGAAAGCCGAACGTGAGCCGATCATGGAATGCATCAGGGGCACCTCCGAATCGTCGCCCAATATTTCAATCGCCTGGCGTGCAATGGAAACGCGCCGCTGGACCATGTTTGCCATCACGCGGATGCGGAGCGTCTCGTTCTGGACCTGCGCATGCTGGGCCAGCGTCTTGGCCGCCACGGCAGCCCAGAGATCGGGAGGAGACGGAACGACGGGAATGATCGCCAGATCGGAGATCAACAGGGCGCTTGAGGGAGCCGCCGAATGCACGGCTGGGGGGCAGTCCACCACGATGTAATCGTAGTCCTGCACAAACTTCCTGACCTCGCGATGCATGGCACCCCCAGACGGGGCCAGGCCGATTACCGACGCTGGAAAGGGTCGCTCGTCGCTCGCCTGCGCGGCCCAACGCGTCGCGGTGCCCTGCTCGTCCATGTCTACCAGCATCGAGCGTGCGCCGCGCAAACCGAGCGTACCCGCGAGATGCATGCTGACCGTGGTCTTTCCGCACCCGCCCTTCTGGTTAAAGACCGTGATGATTTTTGCTGGCACTAAGACCTCTCTTTCAGCGCTGAAAGCGCGATTAACTCTAGCCGCAACTTTAGTCAAAGTGACGTGCTGGCTCAACTGTTTTTTGAATTTATATTTAAAATATAAAATTAGTGGAAACATTTCGCTTTATGGAAATGAAAGATTTCCACTTGAAATGCGGCATGAAATACGCCTAAAGTATCGATAGTGCGTCTTTCGGCGCACATGACACAACTAGACAAACTGGTTATGATGCCCGCTACAGTCGAGTCAAGTCGTGTCACCTCGTCGGCGTCCGTTCGGTAACTACGAGAACTTAGCGTGCTTGAACGGTTGTTAGCGTTGTTAGCGTTGTGTACAAGAACTTGCTTCGAAAGGAAATTCACATGGCAACCGGTACGGTCAAATGGTTCAATGAGACCAAGGGCTTTGGCTTCATTACCCCGGACGACGGCGGTGCGGATCTGTTCGCGCACTTCTCCGAAATCCAGGGTTCGGGCTTCAAGACGCTCAAGGATGGTCAGCGCGTCACGTTTGAAGTAAAGCAGGGCCCGAAGGGCTTGCAGGCATCCGCCATCAAGCCGGCCTGATCTCACGAATCACGCCGAAATCGCCGATCACGCGAGGCTCCCGGGCCATGCGTGGTCAGCAAAGCAAAAGGCAAGCGTTTTCGCTTGCCTTTTGTGTTCGCACCACGTGTGGCCAGGATCAGGCCAGCTTGCGAACGCTCGTCCGGGAAGGCTGCAGGATCAGCGCCTTGGAGGAATCGGCGTCCACCTTGGCGCCTGGATAGACGACCAGCACATCCTTAAGCGCCTTGCGGAACAGTGCGCGGAATTTGCGCTCGCTCTCGGTTTCCGTGCCGAATTGCATCTGCAAGGCTTCCCAGGGGATCTCAGTGCGGCGCTGGATCGTGAAAAAGCGGTAGGTTAGCCAGGAGTAAACATCGAGCGCGAACGGGGATTGCTTGAGTGCTTTCAACGCAYGCATATCCACCGGAACTGGCCGATTAACCAGTTCATTGAAAAACGGCTCCGACAAGACCACGAAACTCTCGAACATGGACCCCTGGCCAGGCTGCATGGGATCCCACCACGTCGACAGCTGGTCTGCCAGCAGGTAGCCAACACGGTCAATCGAAAGGGGTTCGTGGCTCTGGTTTTGGTTCTGGCTGGGCGTTGACTTGTTCTGGACGATCGCAATTGTGGCGGAGAACAGACGGATCATCTGTTGCCGCACCAGGGTCATGGTGCCGCGTTTACCTCCTGTGGCCATCGGAATGCCCAGGTTATACATGAACTCGGACAAGGAGTTGCCAAGCGAGATGCGACGGTCCTCTACGGTTCCCGTAAACTCGCCTCGCTTTTTCTTGGCCATGATTTCCTTGCCGATCCAGGCAAGCATAAGGCGCGGATAGGAGCCGTAGGGATACCCGAGCGACACCGTCTCGGATACCAGTTTCTGGCGACCATTGCTCGCTTTTTCTGAACGCTGCTGAGTGAAATAGCCAGGCTGGATCATCAGCGAAATATTCCCGCTGGTCCGCGTCCACACAGGGGGAGCACCCTTTGGCGCCCGATAAGGCAAGGTGACTTGCACACTGGCCCGGCTCAGAAAGCCGACTTCGCCGCTTTGCCAGGCGTCTTCACGCTCCATGGCCTGGGCTTCGTCAAAGAGCCGCTGGAATTTTTCGGACGGAACCAGACTGTTCTCGTCGCCGGGAACGATGATGCGGGAGGGCTCACTGTCCACATCGGCGGGACCGCGAGACCCAAGGATGGTCTGGTTGCGTTTGATCGGCATATTGGCGTGCTTCGGAATACCCGACTTTTTACGCGAAGCCAACAGCCTTGTCACGCAGAAACGGGTTCAGTAGACGAATTTCCTGCAATGCCGCGTGTTTTGGGGTGGGGGGGTCTCCAGACTGGTCGCATGGTTGCCGGCGGTGGGCAACCCCGGAGGGTTGTCCACGGACGGCAACCCATCAGCTACCGGTAAACGATAAGAGTATGGGTTAACTACTTGTAAACCGTATACGGAGCCCCCAAGGCTCTGATTCTTAAGCGGAAATATGGCCTCGCCGAACCCGATTCTGCGTGAAACCGTACTCGATTCTGCGAAGTGCTGTACCTGATTCTGCGGTATACCGAACCCGTTTCAGCGCAAAGCCCGAACCGGTTTCTGCGGGGATAAGTCGCTGTTCCCACAGGCTTTTCCACAGCCACCCGAGCCAAAAGCGTACCCGTTTCTGCGCATCAAGGGCGCTTTTCGTCACGTATGCCGTTGGGATCCGGTTTGCGGACTAGTTATCCCCGCAGAAAC
>NZ_JBFTLX010000094.1:0-23846 GCF_056396665.1 Cupriavidus sp. 05T313
AACATCGCCTAAACATCGCCTACAACCTTCTCAAGGTCGCGGCGGGCAACAATGTGGCGATCGGACCGATCCTGCTCGGGGTCAAGGCGCCGGTGCACATCCTGACGCCGTCGGCGACGGTGCGGCGTATCGTCAATATGACGTCGCTGGTGGTGGTTGACGCGGCCGCCAAGCGCTAAGCCGCTGTCAGTCTTGAAAAGCCGGGCTTGCCCGGCTTTTTTATCGCTCGCGCGAGGTGGTCAGTGTGTGCACACATCCTATTAACACATTGAAACAATTGAAGTTTTCCACCCGCCTGGGGGGCGGGGATTGATTATTTATTGGCATGGGCGTAACCTTATGCCTTTGAAGTAGGCGCTCGTTACTCGCAACGATGCCGCCGGTATTCGCGCAGGCCGTCCGGGGTGCAGGCACAAAGGGCAGTTGAGGTGGCGTGGCAGCCGCGCAACGATCCCTTGCCAATTTTGTTGGCGCCCCCAGATCAAGACAAGCAACGTGGGTTCCCAGATTCCTTTGACGCAGCGCGCATCACAATGGATTTCAGCCGCCGGTCTGGCGCGAGTGGCAAGCCGGGTGCTGGCAGGCGTGGCGGTTTCGTGCGCGTTGGCCCAGCCTGTGCTGGCGCGTCAGGCGATCGATGATGGCACGGGAACCATCGCGGTACAGCAGTTGCCCAACGAGGCACAGTTGACGTTGGAACGTATCGAAGCGGGTGGCCCGTTTCTCTACGCCAAGGATGGTTCGAGGTTCGGCAACTACGAGCGCGTCCTGCCGCAAAGGTCGCGCGGTTATTACCGCGAATACACGGTGAAAACAAACAGCCGGAATCGAGGAGCAAGGCGGATCGTATGTGGCGGTGATCAACGCGCCACCAGCGACTGTTATTACACGGACGACCACTACAACAGTTTCAAACGGATAGCCAAATGATGACTGACATTTTCGGATTGGGCGACGCCCTTGCCGCCCGCGAAGAGCGCGGCGCCGGAGATGGCTGGCACCGGGCCCAGACCCAGGCCCAGAATCTTTACGACAACGTGTTGATGATGCCTCGCAACGAGCTCTCGCACCAACCGCCGCTCGCACCCGTTCCCGCAGCCGGCACTGACGGCAGCCAAGAGGGAGCCATGAACCTGTTCAAGACGGTGCGTCCGAACATCGTCCAGTCGATTCGCGCGTTTCGCGTGCCCGAGCTTGCACAGGCGGCGGCGGAGTTGGGCCAGCATTTCCTCTACGCGAACTGCGCGCACTGCCAGAGCAAGGCAGAGGTGCTGGAAACCATCGCCACCAATTTCCTGTTTCCCAAGCATTTCGGGAAGAATTTCGATGCGCTGGCCGATTGCCTGACCGACCTGATCCACAAGGCGGGCGCGCAGCCCGGTTTCGTGATCGTGCTGGAAGGCCTGCCCATCGCGCAGAAATTCGACAAGGAAGGGCGCGAGGTCCTGCTCGATGTCTTCCGCGACGCTGCCGAGTTCTGGGCCGAGCGCAAGGTGCAGTTCCGCGTGTTCTACTCTTTCGCCTGAGCGCCCGCCGCCCACAGGAAAAACAGGATGACAAAGGCCCGCTTGCAGCGGGCCTTTTGCTTTGCCGGCGCGGCGCCGGTGTTATGCCGCCGGCGGCATCTGGCCTTGCGGCGTGAGCTTGTCGATCAGTTCCGGCAAACCTTCGCTAAGGTGGGCGGCTACATCATCCTGTGACATGCCGGTCGAATTGGCCAGGCTCTCCAGCGCGCCAGTGCCGCCGAGGGCGCCGGCCAGCGCGGACGGCGAGACGGGCTGATTGGCCCCGGTGCCGATCCAGGAATTGATCTGCTCGCCCAGGCCAGCCTGCGCCAGGACCTGCTGCAAGGCGCCGATGCCGCCCGCCGCCGCGCCCAGTGCGGGCGCGTCGCCAGCGCCCTGCTGCCCCTGGCCTCCAAGCAGGCCGCCCAGCAATCCGCCGAGATCGAGGCCACCAGGCGCGCCGCCAGCCGCGGCGCCGCCACCCGCACCACCCAACAGCCCGCCGAGCAACCCACCGAGGCCGCCAAGCCCGCCAAGTCCACCGACGCCGGCGGCCGGATCGGCCGGATCATGTTCCGCCCCGGGACTGCCTTCGGCGCCTTTATGGCGCATCGCCAGCATGGCCAGCAGCCCGAGCGCCATCATCATCTTCGGGTTCAGGCCGCCAGCGCCGCTTTCGCCGCCGCCGCGCTGCCCGAGCACTCCGCCCAGCACGCTATCGAGTAGTCCCATGATCGACTCCTTCCGGTGAGTGTGGCGCCGGGCCGGGATAGCCCGGATGCCGTCAAAATCCGCCCAATACCGCGTTGAGCACGGCCAGGCAAGCGAGCCCGGCAGTCTCGGTACGCAAGATGCGCGGCCCGAGTGACACGCCCGTGAAACCTGCGTGCAGCGCCGCAGCTTCCTCGTCCGGCGCGAGTCCGCCTTCCGGTCCGATCAGCAGCGTCACGCCGGTGTCCAGCAGCGCGCCACGCTGCTCCGCGGCAAACGATACCAGCGACTGCGAGGCGCGCGGCGTGATCAGCAACCGTGCGCCCCGGGCCGCCGCCGGGTTCGCCTGCAGCCCCAGCCATGATTCCAAGTTAGCCACCGGTGCGACCTCGGGCAAGCGATTGCGTCCGCATTGCTCGCATGCCGCCTCGACCAGCGCCTGCCAGTGCGCGTGGCGCTTCTGCGCGCGCTCTGCCGAGAGCCGGACCACCGAACGTGCCGCCTGCAGCGGCTGGATCGCCGCCACGCCGAGCTCGACGGCTTTCTCTATCAGCCAGTCCATCTTGTCGCCGCCGGCCAGTCCTTGCGCCAGCGTGACGCGGAAGGGTGGCTCGGCCTCAGACGGATCGTGGTCGCGGATTCGCGCCAGCGCATGGCGCTTGCCAATCTCGACCAGGGTGGCGGCATGGCTGCCGCCGCGCCCGTCGAACAGGGTGATGTCGTCGCCCGGGTTGAGCCGCAGTACCTGGACATGCCGCACTACCGCTTCGGGCAGTGGCATGTCGGTCTCGGTGGCCAGAGCGGAATCGATAAAAAAGCGCGGCGGCATCAGGTGGGTCCGTCCTTATCTTCGCCGGCGGCCTTGTCCAACGGTTTGGCGAATCCCCAACGGTAACCGTCGGGATCCTTGACCATGCAATAGCGGTCGCCCCAGAACTGGTCGTCGGGCGCCATCAGGCTGACCGCGCCGGCGGCGACAGCGCGCGCGTACATGGCATCGACATCGTCGCAGTACACGTAGAACGTCTGCGGGCATTCGACGCCGAGCGAGCTGGGCGTACGCGCGGTACTGCCCCAGGCGCCTTCGGGCGCGAACATCACCACCAGTTCTCCCCGGTAGTGCATCTCGGCGTGGGTCGGCACACCGTTTTCGTCGACCACGTTCCCCGCGCTGAAACCGAAGGCGCGGTGGTAGAAGTCGAGCGCGCTGCGCCCGTTGCCCACCGTCAGGTAGGGCGTGAGCCAGGGGGTGTTGGCCGGTCTTGTCATGATCGTCTCCTGGTTACGGGAAGCCGCGCGGGGCTTGCCGCGGCGGCAAGACTCGCGGTGCGAATGAGCATCTTACGCGGGTGCGCCGGCGCTGTCGAAAAGCGCTTGCAGGTGGCGGGGAAGGGTGAACAAGGCCGGGTGGAGCGCCGCGTGGTAGCAGCGCAGGGTCCGTTCCAGTTTCCAGGCGCGCAGCCGCTCGCCGAGCAGCGCGGTGCCGGTGCCGCGCACGTCCAGCGCGTCGCTGGCCAGCGCGATGGCCCATGATGCACCGTGCACCGGGATAAAGGCGCTGAGGGGCTGGACCTGGGCGAAGCACTGGCGCAATCTTGCGCAGAGCACGCGAACCGGGTCGGGGCGGTGCTCCGGCGGGCCGAGTTGCAGGGACAGCGCGCCGCCCGGCGCCAGGCAGCGCCTGGCGGCTTGCAGGCCGTGGGCGGAGAAGAGGGCCGCCGCCGGGCTGCCATCGTCGGCCTCCGTAAGGTCGAACACGATCAGGTCGAACCGCCGCCCGGCACGGCCGAAGGCTTCCATCAAGCCCAAGGCATCGCCAATGGCGAGGTGCACGCGCGGATCGTCGAAGGCGCCCTGGTGGATACCATCGAGCCAGGCCCGGGCCAGCGTCACGACCTCCGGATCGAGTTCGGCCACCACCACTTCGCGCATGAATGGCAGGCGCAGCAGTTCACGCRCCGAGCCGCCGTCGCCGCCGCCGACCACCAGCGCCGAACGTGCCGCGCCATGAGCCACGGCCATGGGGTGCACCATCAGTTCATGCTGGATAAAGGCATCCGCTTCGGCGCACATGACGCGGCCATCGAGGCGGAAGATCCGGCCAAAGCGGGCATTCTCGCCAATCTCGATCTGCTGGTACGGCGAGCGCACCGCCGCCAGCAGCCGAATCTGGCCCAGGGTGGTGCCGATGCCGGGGGAGAGCCATTCGGTCCATTGCAGATGGCCGCCGGCCGGGGCCGCCGGGTGCCCGGATTCGGCCTTTCCTTCTGGTAAAATCGCGCTTTTCCCGCCGCCAGGTTCCCGCCGCATGTCTCACCTCGCTCATCCCGCCGCCAGTCCGCACGCTTCGCAGCCCGTCCAACTCATGGCCAACGCCATCCGCGTCCTGGCCATGGACGCCGTCCAGCAGGCCAATTCMGGCCACCCAGGCATGCCGATGGGTATGGCGGATATCGCGGTGGCGCTGTGGGGCCGCCATCTGAAGCATAACCCGACCAACCCCCAGTGGGCTGATCGCGACCGCTTCGTGCTGTCCAACGGCCACGGCTCGATGCTGCTCTATGCGTTGCTTCACCTGACCGGCTACGACCTGCCGCTGGAAGAGCTGAAGAACTTCCGCCAGATGCACAGCAAGACCGCCGGCCACCCGGAATACGCCATCACGCCGGGCGTCGAGACCACCACCGGCCCGCTGGGCCAGGGCCTCACCAACGCAGTCGGCATGGCGCTGGCAGAGCGCCTGCTGGGCGAGGAATTCAACCGTCCCGGCTTCGATATCGTCAATCACCACACCTATGTGTTCCTGGGCGACGGCTGCCTGATGGAAGGCATCAGCCACGAAGCCTGTTCGCTGGCCGGTACGCTGAAACTGAACAAGCTGGTCGCGCTGTGGGACGACAACGGCATCTCGATCGACGGCGATGTCGTGCACTGGTTTGCCGACGATACCCCGAAGCGGTTCGAAGCCTATGGCTGGAATGTGATTCGCGCGGTGGACGGCCATGATGCCGCCGCCGTCGACGCAGCCATCGCCGAAGCCAAGTTCAGCCATCGTCCGACCCTGATCTGCTGCCGTACCCTGATCGGCAAGGGCGCGCCCAACAAGGAAGGTGGTCACGATGTGCATGGTGCGCCGCTTGGCGGCGCTGAGATCCTGGCCACGCGTGAAGCGCTGGGCTGGGCCCACGCACCGTTCGAACTGCCGGCCGAAGTCTATACGGCATGGGATGGCAAGGCCCGCGGCGGTTCGCTGGAGAAGGCCTGGAACGCGCTGTTCGAGGCCTATGCCGAGCGTTTCCCGTATGAAGCCGGCGAATTCCAGCGCCGTATGCGTGGCGAGCTGCCCGGCGCATTCGACGCTGCCGTGGACGCATTCCTGGCCAAGTGCGAGGAAAAGGCCGAAACGATCGCCACCCGCAAGGCCAGCCAGAACACCATCGAGGCSYTCGSCCCGGTGCTGCCSGAATTCCTGGGCGGCTCGGCCGACCTGACCGGCTCSAACCTGACYAACTGGTCGGGCAGCMAGGCAGTGCGCGCCGATGCCTGGGGCAACCATATCAACTACGGTGTGCGCGAGTTCGGCATGAGCGCCATCATGAACGGCATCACGCTGCACGGTGGCTACATTCCCTACGGCGGCACCTTCCTGACCTTCTCGGACTACAGCCGCAACGCGCTGCGCATGGCGGCGTTGATGAAGATCCGCACGCTGTTCGTGTTCACCCACGACTCCATTGGCCTGGGCGAAGACGGCCCGACCCACCAGTCGATCGAACACGTTGCCAGCCTGCGCCTGATCCCCAACATGGACGTGTGGCGTACCGCCGACACCACCGAGACCGCAGTGGCCTGGGCCCAGGCCGTGCGCCGCGAGAATGGGCCGAGCTGCCTGATCTTCAGCCGCCAGAACCTGCCGTTCCAGAAGCGCGACGATGCGACCCGCGCCAATATCGCGCGCGGCGGCTATGTGCTGCGCGACGGCACCAATGCCAGGACCGGCCGTCCGGATGCCGTGATCATCGCCACCGGCTCGGAAGTGGGCCTGGCTGTGGGCGCTGCCGACCAGCTGGCCGCCGACGGCGTGCACGTGCGCGTGGTCTCGGTGCCGGCGACGACGGTGTTCGACAAGCAGGATGCCGCCTACAAGGCATCGGTGCTGCCGGCAGGCGTGCCGCGCGTGGCGGTGGAAGCCGGCGTGACGGATTTCTGGTGGAAATACCAGGTCCAGGCCGTGGTGGGCATCGACACCTTCGGCGAATCGGCTCCCGCTGGCGTATTGTTCAAGCACTTCGGCTTCACGGTCGAGAACGTCGTGCGCACCGTGCGCGACACGCTCGGTCAGTAACAGGTATTCCCCGGCCCGAGCAGCGGTCGAGTTGGCCGCGCGGGCCGGCAGACGCTTTCCCGCATCCATCGATCGTTAGCCTACTCAGGAGATAAACATGACCATCAAGATCGGCATCAACGGCTTCGGCCGCATCGGGCGCATGGTGTTCCGCGCAGCCGCCGCCAACTTCAAGGAAATCGAAGTCGTTGGCATCAATGACCTGCTCGAGCCCGACTACCTGGCCTACATGCTGAAGTACGACTCGGTGCACGGCCGCTTCGACGGCGAAGTGTCGGTCGACGGCAACACGCTGATCGTCAACGGCAAGAAGATCCGCCTGACCGCCGTCAAGGACCCGTCCGAACTGAAGTGGGGCGAGATCGGCGCCGACGTGGTGATCGAGTCCACCGGCATCTTCCTGACCAAGGAAGGCGCGCAGAAGCATATCGACGCGGGCGCCAAGAAGGTGATCATGTCGGCCCCGTCGAAGGACGACACCCCGATGTTCGTGTACGGCGTGAACCACGACACGTACAAGGGCGAGGCGATCATCTCCAACGCCAGCTGCACCACCAACTGCCTGGCGCCGGTCGCCAAGGTGCTGAACGACAAATGGGGCATCAAGCGCGGCCTGATGACCACCGTGCACGCCACCACCGCCACGCAGAAGACCGTTGACGGCCCGTCCAACAAGGACTGGCGCGGTGGCCGCGGCATCCTGGAAAACATCATCCCGTCGAGCACCGGCGCCGCCAAGGCAGTGGGCGTGGTGATCCCCGAGCTGAACAAGAAGCTGACCGGCATGTCGTTCCGCGTGCCGACCTCCGACGTGTCGGTGGTCGACCTGACCGTTGAGCTGGAAAAGGGCGCAACCTACGCCGAGATCTGCGCCGAAATGAAGGCGCAGAGCCAGGGCGCGCTCAAGGGCGTGCTGGGCTACACCGAAGACAAGGTGGTCGCCACCGATTTCCGCGGCGATGCGCGTACCTCGATTTTCGACGCGGAAGCCGGCATCGCGCTGGACTCGACCTTCGTCAAGATCGTGAGCTGGTACGACAACGAGTGGGGCTATTCCAACAAGGTACTGGAAATGGCCCGCGTGGTCGCCAAGTAACTTTGTCGGAACAGATTGGCTAGCGCCGAGAAAAGCGGCATTCCACGGAATGCCGCTTTTTGTCCGCCTGTGTGCAGGCGGATCCGCACAGGCCGGAAAGCCAGGGCGGGCCCGGAATACCTGTTCCGTTCCCGCCTTTGCTCTTACACTGCTAAAGTGCTAGAAAATACTGATTTGCAGCCAATGCAAGTGACGATCCAGTCATTCGCAGTCTCCAATCCAACCTGGGCGAGATCATGGTGAATGTGGATACCAAGCTGCTCGTGATTTTTACCGAGTTGCTCAGCAAGCGAAACGCGACCTATGTCGCGGAAAAAATGCATATGACCGCGCCCGCGGTCTCGCATTCGCTGGGTCGCCTGCGCGAGATCTTTGACGATCCTCTTTTCATCCGCGTGCCGCACGGCCTGACGCCGACGCCGCGAGCCCTGGAACTGGGCCCGAAGATTCGCGACATGCTGGATCTGTGGTCCTCGATCAACGAGGGCGACGCCGATAACTTCGATCCCGCGGTAGCCACCGGCACCCTGAATATCGGCTTTGCAGCCGAACTGGGCGATACGGTCTTCAACCGCTTCATCCTGCGCATCAAGCAACTGGCGCCGGAACTGCATATCAAGCTGGTTGAATCGCATTCCTGGGAGTCGGATGTTGCCGCCATGCGCGGCAATGAGCTGGATCTGGCGTTCTCGCCGTTCCCGACCCGGCATCCTGAGATCGTGGAAGAGATGGTTACCTCGCTCAACCTCTGGGTTTGTGCGCGCAAGAACCATCCGGTGCTCAAGGGCACCTGCACGCTCGAGCAGTATCTCGATTGCGGGCATATCTTCATGGCGCACTCGGGCGGCAATGGCCGCCCGGCGCCGTCGCTGATCCCGCTCGACTACGCCCTGCAGCAGCGCGGACTGAAGCGCAATGCAACGTTGACGGTGCATTCCTGGCGCGCGCAATCCGAGTTGGCCGCGCAGACCGACATGATCTTCACGGTCAATGCGCTGACCAAGGACATGGCCTGCGAGACCTATGGGCTCAAGGCCTTCCCCTTGCCGGCCGAGCTCAATACCACGCTGGGCCTGAACATGTTCTGGCACCGCAGCCGCAACACCCACCCCATGCTGGTGTGGGCGCGCGGGCTGTTCCGCCAGGTCGTGGGCGAATTCGTCGGCGTGCCGGCCACCGCGCGCGGCCTGCATATCGTTGCCGAACAGGACCGGCAGGAAACCTGAGATTGGCCTGAGAATAAAAAAACCGGCGCGAGCGCCGGTTTTTTTATGTTGTCGTGGCCGGCGCGCTAACGCTTCGGGCGGTGCGAGCAGTCAGTCTTGGTGCAGTTGCCGTACAGCGACAGTGCGTGCTCCTGCAGCGCGAAGCCGCGTTCGCTGGCGATGCTTTGCTGGCGGCGCTCGATTTCGGAATCGTAGAATTCCTCCACGCGGCCGCAGTCGATGCACACGAGGTGGTCGTGGTGCTTGCCCTCGTTCAGTTCGAAGATGGCTTTGCCGGATTCAAAGTTGTTGCGCGACAGCAGTCCCGCCTGCTCGAATTGAGTCAGCACGCGATAGACGGTAGCGAGGCCAATGTCCATTTGTTCGTTGAGCAGGATGCGATAGACATCTTCCGCGCTCAGGTGGCGCTGCTCGCTGGTCTGAAAGATCTCGAGGATCTTCAGGCGCGGTACGGTCGCTTTAAGACCGATATTTTTGAGGTCCGCCGGACTCGGCATGGGCGTGACTCCCTAGAGTACAATGTCTGGATAGTTGAATCATAAGGGTTTTGGCGGCAAAAGTCGCCCCGGCGGTTACCTGGGGTGCGGCCACCCTCCCTGGGCTGCGCTCGCGATGCTCTATCGCCGCAGCCGGCTCGTGGTATATCCCGTTAGAGCCTGGATCGGCACTTTTCTCTCCCTTCTAGAAGCGAGATACATGCGTTCATTCCGTTCGTCCGCCATGCGTCCGACGCTGGTTACTACTGTGCTGGCTGCTGCCCTGCTAACGGCAGCGTGCTCCACCTATGACAATACGTCGCGCAAGGTCGCCAACGCGATCACGCCGTATCGTATCAACATTGTGCAAGGCAACTTTGTCTCGCGCGAAGCCGCCGCGCAGCTGCGCGAGGGCATGACGCGCGACCAGGTCAAGTTCCTGCTTGGCACGCCGCTGCTGACCGATGTGTTCCATGGCAACCGCTGGGACTACGTGTTCTCGTTCCGCCGTGGCAATACGCCGGTGGTGCAACAACGTCGCTATACGGTCTTCTTCGATGGCGACAAGCTCGTCAAGTTCGGCGGTGACGAGTTGCCGTCCGAATACGAGCTGATCGCCGAAATCGACGGTATGAAAGCGATGCAGGCAGGCAAGGCAGTGACGCCGAAGCCGCAAACCGATGCGCTCGCTCCGGCCTCCGATGCCGCGGCAACCCCGGCCGCCCCCGTCGCGGCGGCCAATGAAGCCGCCGCTCCAGCCGATGCCGCCACCGCTCCGGCGGCAGGCAAGTCCGTCGAGGCGGCCGCATCGTCGGCTGCCGCGGAGACCGGTGCTGCCAGCCCGACCCACTGACCCGTTTGGCCCGACAATGCCGGCCGCCCACGCGGCCGGCTTATTTTTGACTGCTGACACGCCATGAATATCGCCATCGCAGGTGCCTCCGGCCGCATGGGCCGCATGCTGATCGAACACGTACTCGCCACTGAAGGCGTGACCCTGTCTGGTGCGCTGGATGTGCCCGGCGCGCCGGCCCTGGGCCAGGATGCCGGGTTGCTGCTGGGCCGCACGACCGGCGTGACGATTACCGCCGACATCGAAGCCGCCCTCGCCGGTGCCGACTGCCTGATCGACTTCACACGGCCGGAGGGCACGCTGGCGCACCTGGCGGTGGCGGCGCGCCTTGGCGTGAAGATGATCATCGGCACCACTGGCTTTGACGACGCCGGCCGCGCCGCCGTGGCCGAGGCTGCCAAGCGTATCGGCGTAGTGTTCGCCGCCAATATGAGCGTTGGCGTCAACGCCACCTTCAAGCTGCTGGAAGTGGCCGCCAAGCTGCTTTCATCGGGCTACGACATCGAAGTTATCGAAGCGCACCACCGCCACAAGGTGGACGCGCCGTCCGGCACGGCGCTGGCGATGGGCGAGGTGGTGGCCAAGGCACTGGGCCGCGACCTGAATACCTGCGGCGTCTTTGCCCGCGAAGGCCATACCGGCCCGCGCGATCCCAACTCCATTGGCTTTGCCACCGTGCGCGGCGGCGACATCGTGGGCGACCACACCGTGATGTTCGCCGGCATTGGCGAGCGCATCGAGATCACGCACAAGTCGTCCAGCCGCCAGTCGTATGCCGACGGCGCGCTGCGCGCCGCGCGCTTCCTGGCCGACAAGCCCAGCGGCCTGTTCGACATGCAGGACGTACTGGGCCTGAAGTAAGGCGCCGGGTCCGTCCTGCGACGTCAGCCCCGACGGTTATAATCGGCACTTTCGCCGTTCCAGCGCAGGCGGGCGCCGCAAGGCAGCCCGCCGCTTATCTTTTCCACGCTTTTCGCACGCCAACGCAGTTGCCGTTGTCCTGAATATGCAAGACAAATACCTTCCCTCAGCCGTTGAACAAGCCGCCCAGCAACACTGGCAAGCCATTGATGCCTACCGCGTATCGGAAGAGGCGAAGCTGGCCGACGGCAGCGAGAAGCCCAAGTTCTATGCGTGCTCGATGTTGCCGTACCCGTCGGGCAAGCTGCATATGGGGCATGTGCGCAACTACACCATCAACGACGTGATGGCGCGCCACCTGCGCATGAACGGGCACAACGTGCTGATGCCGATGGGCTGGGATGCGTTCGGCATGCCGGCGGAAAACGCCGCGCTCAATAACGGCGTGGCGCCGGCGGCCTGGACGTACCACAACATCGCCTACATGAAGCGCCAGATGCAGTCGATGGGCCTGGCCATCGACTGGTCGCGCGAGGTTGCCACCTGCAGCCCGGACTACTACCGCTGGAACCAGTGGCTGTTCCTCAAGATGCTGGAAAAGGGCATTGCCTATCGCAAGACCGGTACGGTGAACTGGGATCCGGTCGACCAGACCGTGCTGGCCAACGAGCAGGTCATCGACGGGCGCGGCTGGCGCTCGGGCGCGCTGGTTGAAAAGCGCGAGATCCCGATGTACTACCTGCGCATCACCGACTACGCCGAGGAACTGCTCGGCGATCTCGACAGCCTGGGCTGGCCCGAGCGCGTCAAGATCATGCAGCAGAACTGGATCGGCAAGAGCGTGGGCGTGCGCTTCGCCTTCCCGCATGCCATCGCCGACGATGACGGTAAGCTGATCGGCGACGGCAAGCTCTACGTGTTCACCACGCGCGCGGACACCATCATGGGCGTGACCTTCTGCGCGGTCGCCGCCGAGCATCCGCTCGCCACCCATGCCGCCGCCGCCAATCCCGAGCTGGCCGCCTTTATCGACGAGTGCAAGCACGGCTCGGTCATGGAAGCCGATATGGCGACCATGGAAAAGAAGGGCATGCCCACCGGCCTGAAGGTGGTGCACCCCATCACCGGCGAGCAGGTCGAGGTTTGGGTCGGCAACTATGTGCTGATGAGCTATGGCGACGGCGCCGTGATGGGCGTGCCCGCGCATGACGAACGCGACTTTGCCTTCGCCAACAAGTACGGCCTGCCGATCAGGCAAGTCGTCGACGTCAAGGGCCAGGCCTTCTCGACTGAAGCCTGGCAGGAATGGTACGGCGACAAGGAGCACGGCACCTGTATCCATAGCGGCAAGTACGACGGCCTCGGCTACCAGGCGGCGGTGGAAGCCATTGCCGCGGACCTCGGCGCCAAGGGCCTGGGCGAGAAGAAGATCACCTGGCGCCTGCGCGACTGGGGCATCTCGCGCCAGCGTTACTGGGGCACGCCGATCCCGCTGATCCATTGCGAGGACTGCGGCGTGGTGCCGGTGCCCGAGCAGGACCTGCCGGTGGTGCTGCCCGAAGACCTGGTGCCGGACGGCACCGGCAACCCGCTGGCCAAGGATCCGCGTTTCCTCGCGTGCACCTGCCCGTCGTGCGGCAAGCCGGCGCGTCGCGAGACCGACACCATGGATACCTTCATCGATTCGTGCTGGTATTACATGCGCTATACCTGCCCGGATGCGGCCACCATGGTCGACGGCCGCAACGACTACTGGATGCCGATGGACCAGTACATCGGCGGCATCGAACACGCGATCCTCCACCTGCTGTACGCCCGCTTCTGGACCAAGGTCATGCGCGACATGGGCCTGGTCACGTTCAATGAGCCGTTCACCAACCTGCTCACGCAGGGCATGGTGCTCAATGACACGTACTACCGCGAAGACGCGGCCGGCAAGAAGACCTGGTACAACCCGGCCGAGGTCGAGGTCAGCACCGATGAGCGCGGCCGCCCGCTGGGCGCCGTCCTCAAGGCCGACGGCCAGCCGGTGGTGATCGGCGGTGTCGAGAAAATGTCGAAGTCCAAGAACAACGGCATCGACCCGCAGGCGCTGATCGACCAGTACGGCGCCGACACCGCGCGCCTGTTCGTCATGTTCGCCGCGCCGCCCGAGCAGCAGCTCGAGTGGAGCGGCTCGGGCGTGGAAGGCGCTTCGCGCTTCCTGCGCCGCGTGTGGAACTACGGCTATGCCAATGCCGGGGCGATTGCCGCGGCCGGCAATGCCGCGACGTCGGGCGACGCCGATGGCGCGCTGCGCCGCGAGATCCACGGCGTGCTCAAGCAGGCCAACTACGACTACCAGCGCATCCAGTACAACACCGTGGTGTCCGCCACCATGAAGATGCTCAACGCGCTGGAGGACGCCAAGCAGGCTTCCCCGGCCGCGCGCCGCGAATGCTTCGGCATCCTGCTGCGCGTACTGTACCCGGTGGTGCCGCACGTGACCCACGGGCTGTGGCAGGAGCTCGGCTACGCCACGCAGTACGGCGACCTGCTCGACGCCGCCTGGCCGCAGGTCGATGAAGCCGCGCTGGTGCGCAGCGAGCTCGAACTGGTGCTGCAGGTCAACGGCAAGGTGCGCGGCAGCCTGACGGTGCCGGCGGATGCCGATCGTGCCGCCATCGAGGCCATGGCCGCCGCCAGCGAGATCGTTGCCAAGTTCGCCAACGACGCTGCGCCGAAGAAGATCGTGGTGGTCCCGGGCCGCCTCGTCAACGTGGTGCTTTAAAGAGCGCTGACCAAGCCTACAAGGGAGCTGCCCATATGGATGGACAGAAGCTGGATCGACCGAGGCAGGGCCGCCGCAAGGTCCTGGCCGCGCTGCTGGCGGCCAGCCTGCTGGGCGGCTGCGGCTTTCACATGCGCGGCAATGCGGATTTTGCTTTCAAGCGGCTTTACCTGAGCATTCCGGCCAATACGCTGATGGGCTCCGATCTGCGCCGCGCCATCCGCAACGGCTCGGACACGCAGATCGTGTCTGATCCGAAAGACGCGGATGCCTTGCTCGATGTGCTGCAGGACACGCGTACCAAGACCGTGTTGTCGATCACCACTGCCGGCGTGGTGCGCGAATACCGCCTGACGCAGCGCTTCACCTTCCGCTTGCGCGATGCTGGGGGCCAGGAGCTGATCGCGCCTTCGCAACTGGTGCTCACGCGTGACCTGACCTACAACGAAGCTAACGCGCTGGCCAAGGATTACGAAGAGCAGCAGCTCTACCGCGATATGCAGCGCGATATCGTGCAGCAGCTGATTCGCCGGCTGAGCGCGGTCAAGACGATCTGAGCCGCGCGCAAGCGCCGCCCAGAGAACCCGACACGGCAAGGACAGAGGAACAAGCGCACCGCATGCAGCTCAAGCTCGACGGACTCGAAGCGCACCTGCGCACGGCCAAGGGACGCGGCCTGGCGCCGCTCTACGTGGTGCACGGCGACGAGCACCTGCTGGTGCTGGAGGCGGTCGACCGCCTGCGCCAGGCGGCGCGCGAGTCCGGCTTCACGGAGCGCGAGGTGCTGTCGTCCGAACGTGGCTTCAACTGGGGTCAGGTGGTCCAGGCGCAGCAATCGATGTCGCTGTTCGGCGACCGCAAGATCGTCGAATTGCGGATTCCCTCCGGCAAGCCCGGCAAGGACGGTGGCGAGGCGCTGCGCGCCGTGGCCGCTCATCCCTCGCCGGACGTGGTCATGCTGATCACGCTGCCGCGGCTGGATTTCGCTACGGCGAAATCGGCCTGGTTCCAGGCGCTGGACGCCGCCGGGGTGTCAATCAAGGTCGACTCCATCGACCGCAGCCGGCTGCCGGCCTGGGTCGGCGAGCGGCTCGCGCTGCAGCAGCAGCGCGTTGAGCCCGGCGAGCCGGGGCGCAGGGCGCTGCAGTTCATCGCCGACAAGGTCGAAGGCAACCTGCTGGCCGCCCACCAGGAAATCCAGAAGCTTGGCTTGCTCTATCCCGCCGGCTCGCTGACCTTCGAGCAGGTGCACGATGCGGTGCTCAATGTGGCCCGCTACGACGTCTTCAAGCTCTCCGAAGCCATGCTCGGCGGCGACGTGCCGCGGCTGGTGCGCATGCTGGAAGGGCTGCGCGGCGAGGGCGAGGCCACGGTGCTGGTGCTGTGGGYGCTGACCGAGGAAATTCGCGTATTATCCAAGGTCCGGCAAGGGTTGGCGGCAGGCAAGCCGAGCGGCGTCCTGATGCGCGAACTGCGTGTCTGGGGCGTGCGCGAGAAGCTGGTACCGCAGGCCGCGCAGCGCCTCTCGCTGGCGCAACTCGAATCCGCACTGGGGATGGCCGCCAAACTGGACCGGCAGGTCAAGGGCCTGCGCGCCGAAGGCATGCCGGCCGAACCCTGGGATGGCCTGCTGCAACTGGCACTCACCATCGCCAGGTAAGCGGCGGCGCAGCAGCGCGCGACGGTTCGCATCTGCCTGCATTGCAGGATTTTGCCAGCCGTTGCCGACAAGAAACCAAGCATTGAGGGCCGGATCGCCTGGCCAGGAATATGAACGAGCTCGATCTCACGCAGTACATGGACCGCGTTGGCCAGCAGGCCCGCGCCGCCTCGCGCGCCATGGCGCGCGCCTCCACCGCCGACAAGAATCGCGCGCTGCTGACCATCGCCGCGGCCATCCGTCGCGACGCCGCCCACCTGAAGACGGTGAATGCCGGCGATGTCGAGCGTGCCCGCGCCAACGGCCAGGACGCTGCCTTCATCGACCGCCTGACGCTGTCTGACAAGGCCATCGACACCATGGCCGCCGGCCTCGAGCAGATCGCCGCGCTGGCGGACCCGATCGGCGAGATCAGCAATATGAAATTCCGCCCCACCGGCATCCAGGTGGGACAGATGCGCGTGCCGCTGGGCGTGATCGGCATCATCTACGAGTCGCGGCCCAACGTGACCATCGATGCCGCCGCGCTCTGCCTGAAGTCGGGCAACGCCACTATCCTGCGCGGCGGTTCCGAAGCCATCGACTCCAACACCGCGCTGGCCGCCCTGGTGGCCGAGGGCCTGGCCGCCGCCGGCCTGCCGCCCGAAGCGGTGCAGGTGATCTCGACCACCGACCGCGCCGCCGTGGGCCGGCTCATCACCATGACCGAATACGTCGACGTGATCGTGCCGCGTGGCGGCAAGAGCCTGATCGCACGGCTGATGGAAGAAGCCCGGGTGCCGATGATCAAGCATCTGGACGGTATCTGCCACGTCTTCATTGATACCGCCGCCGACCTGGAAAAGGCGGTGCGCATCTGCGACAACGCCAAGACCCAGCGCTACGCACCGTGCAATACCATGGAGACGCTGCTGGTCGCGCGCGACATCGCGGCCGCGGTGCTGCCGCCGCTGTGCCGCATCTACCAGGAAAAAGGCGTGGAGCTGCGCGTCTGYGCCGCCACCCGCGCCACGCTGGAAACCGCCGGCTTCACCGGCCTGGCCGATGCCACCGAGGAAGACTGGCGCCTGGAATACCTGGCCCCCGTGCTGGCGATCCGCACCGTGGCGGGGCTCGATGAGGCGATTGCGCACATCAATACCTACGGCTCGGCGCACACCGATTCCATCGTCACCGAGAACTACAGCGCCGGCATGCGGTTCCTGCGCGAGGTCGACTCGGCCAGCGTGATGATCAATGCATCGACCCGCTTTGCCGATGGCTTCGAATACGGCCTGGGCGCCGAGATCGGCATCTCCAACGACAAGCTGCACGCGCGCGGCCCGGTTGGGCTGGAAGGCCTGACCTCGCTGAAATACGTGGTGTTCGGGCACGGCGAGATCCGTACCTGAGCGGGCAAGGGCAGGGCTGGCCATGCGGCTGGTCCTGGCCCGCCGCCGGCGATCGCCGGCGGCTTCCGTTTCGCATCCCCACCGTTCCCGCGGGAACCCAACCACAAAAGAACGCCTGATGCTCTGGGTCAAAGCGCTGCACATCGTCTTCGTCGTTTCCTGGTTCGCCGGCTTGTTCTACCTGCCCCGCATCTTCGTCAATCTCGCCATGGAGCGCGAGCCTGCCGGCGTGCAGCGCCTCCTGCTGATGGCACGCAAGCTCTACCGTTTCATGACCATGCTGGCGGTGCCCGCGCTGGTGTTCGGGCTGTGGCTATATGTCGGCTACGGCATCGGGCGCGGTCCGGGCCAGGGCTGGATGCATGCCAATCTGGCGCTGGTGCTGGTGCTGATCGGCTATCACCATGGCTGCGGCGTGTTGCTGAAGAAGTTCGAAGGCGGCCGCAATACGCGTTCGCATACCTTCTATCGCTGGTTCAATGAGTTGCCGGTGCTGGTCTTGCTGGCGGTGGTGATCCTGGTGGTGGTCAAGCCGTTCTGACGGGCGCCGTCCGGCAGGTTCCGGCGTTTTTCCCGTATCGTATCCACTTCGTATTCCCCCTCGTTCCAGGCGCCGTTGTCTCGCCCCACACCCCGTCCAGAGGACATGATGAGCAAGCAGGTCGACTACTACCTCACCCCGCAATCGCCTTTCGTCTACCTTGGCCACGAGCGCTTTGCCGCAATCGCGGCCAGGCATGGCGCGCAGGTCAATCTCAAGCCCTGCGACCTGGGCCGCGTGTTCTCCGTCTCGGGCGGCTTGCCGCTGGCGCAGCGGCCGCCGCAGCGCCAGGCCTACCGCCTGATCGAACTGGCCCGCTGGAGCGAATTCCTGGGCGTGCCGCTCAACCCGCAGCCGGCCTTTTTCCCGGTCTCCGGCGATGCCGCCAGCAAGCTGCTGATCGCCGTGCAACTGGCGCACGGCACCACCCGCGCGATGGAACTGGTTGGCGTCATCGGCCGCGCGCTGTGGGCCGAGCAACGCAATATCGCCGATGCCGCCACRCTGGCTCAGCTGGCCGACGGCATCGGGCTGGATGGCGCGGCGCTGCTCAAGGCGAGCGATGCCCAGGCAGTGCAGGCCGCATATACACAGCACACGCAGGATGCGATTTCCGCTGGCGCGTTCGGCGCGCCGTGGTACGTTTATGAGGGCCAGCCCTACTGGGGCCAGGACCGTCTCGACTTCCTCGATCGCGCGCTCGCGGCGACCTGAAGTCCCGGGCGCGGTACACTGCGCGCTATCCGACCCCGTCCGCCACGGCGGACGTTTTTGTTTGCAGGAATTCCCAAGCCATGTCCCAAGCCTTTTTTGCCTCCTGCCCGCGCGGCCTTGAGAGCGCACTCGCCGAAGAGTTGCACGAGATCGCGGCGCGGCCCGGACTGGCCAAGCTCGCACCCATCCAGGTCCATCGCGAAATGCCGGGTGGCGTCACTTTCTCCGGCGAGATGCCTGCGGCCTACGTCGTCAACCTGCACTCGCGCATTGCCAGCCGGGTGCTGATGCGGGTGGCCAACCGGGGCTACCGGCGTGAGGACGATATCTACGACCTGGTGCGCGCCCAGCGCTGGGATCAGTGGTTTTCGCCGGACGAGACGCTGCGGGTGGACGTTACCTCGCATCGCTCGCCACTGCAGAGCCTGAACTTCATCGCGCTGCGGATCAAGGATGGTGTTTGCGATACCATGCGCGAGCGCCTGGGCGAGCGTCCCAGCGTGGACACCGTGAATCCCGACGTGCGGCTCTATGCCCACCTGACGGAGCATGACTGCACGCTGTATCTCGACACTTCGGGCGATCCGCTGTTCAAGCGGGGCTGGCGCCTGGAGAAAGGCGAGGCGCCGCTGAAGGAAAACCTGGCCGCCGGCATCCTGCGCCTGGCCGGCTGGGTGCCCGGCCAGACCGAACGCCCGTTCTATGATCCGATGTGCGGCAGCGGCACCTTCCTGGTGGAGGCCGCGCAGGTGGCACTGGGCCTGGCGCCCGGCGCCGCCCGCGGTTTTGGCTTCGAGCGCCTCAAGGGGGCCGACATCAAGACCTGGAATGCATTGAAAGCGGCTGCGCGGGACGACGAGGAGGCGGCGCGCAAACGCGTGGCGTCCGAGCCCCTGGAGATCGCGGGCAGCGATATTTCCACCGACATGTTGTCCATGTCGCAGGCCAACTGGGAACGCGCCGGCTTGCCGGGCGAGGTACGCCTGAAGCAGGTGGATGCGCGTTTCGCGCAACCGCCGTTCGTTGCCTCCGGCCTGCTGCTGATGAACCCGCCCTATGGCGAGCGGATCGCGGTACGGGGAGAACGCCGCCGGCCGCTGGACGAAGCGCCTGTTGACGAGATCGACGACGAGGCCGCCAACCAGTTCGCCAGCGCCTTCGCCACCACGCTCAAGCAGCATTTCGCGGGCTGGCAGGCATGGGTGTTTACGGGCGACCTGTCGCTGCCGCGCCGGCTGCGGCTCAAGGAATCGCGCCGTACGCCGCTCTACAACGGCAATATCGAATGCCGGCTGTTCCGTTTCGACATGGTGCGAGGCGGCAACCGCAACGCGCCGGCCCAGCCTTCGGCCTGACGAGCGCGGGACCGGAGGGCGAGCCTCTCCGGTCTCGCGGCGCTTTGCTCACTAGCGTGGCGCGCGTCCGGTCACGCGTTCGGGGTGGCGGGCGAAGTCCTCCAGGAAGCCCTGGAAGCTGACCACCGGTTCCTGCAGCAAATGGCGCGGCAGGTCGAACAGCGCGTAGAAATAGTCCTCGCGCCCTTCGCAGTGCTCGGCCGGCAGGCAGTATTGCTCCCAGTCGATGCAGGCCGGGGTGTACATACCGTTGCCGGGCCAGAAGAAGGGCACGATGCGGCCCTCACGCAGCCCTTCGATCAGGGCCGCCGGTGCATCGTAGGCTTCCGCGGATTCCACCTGGTTGATCAGTCCGGCGCGCGTCTCGATCACCATCAGCGTGGCCTGGCCCTGTGCCGTCAGCATCAGGATGCCGGCCGGGTTGGGGTAGAGGTAGTACTCGACAAAGCCGTAGCGCGCGGTGATCTGCCGCACGCGCTCGCAGATCGCCGGATCCGACAGGAAGGAAAACGAGTGGCGCGTCAGCAGGTCGCGCAGCGTGCGCGAGAGGGTGGCGAAATACTGCTGCTGGAGCGCGTCGATCTCCTGGTCCAGCCGCTCCACCATATTGCTGTCGTGTTTCTTGACGTAGCGGTCGATCAGGCCGTGGTTGAAACCCTGCACGGCGATACCCTCGTCGGCGGTACCGGTCAGCAGGATGGTCTTGCACGGCAGGTCCTGCAGGGCCTGGCAGAACTCCAGTCCGTTCATCTGCGGCATCGAGTAATCCACCACGATCACGCCCGGCTGCACAAAGCGATTGAGGTCGTGGATCTGCCGGTAGATGCGGTCGATGTCGAGCTGCACGGTGCGCCGCTCGGTCAGGAAGGTCAGGTCGTCATGCGTCACCCGTACCGGCAGGAAGCCGGTGAAGCGTGTGGTGTAGGTATCGCGGATCCATTGCAGCGCCTCGCGCGGATCGGTGAAGGTGACCACCGGCCGCGACGGATCCATCTGGAACGCCAGGCTGTCGATAAACGATTTGCTGTCGTCGACAAGCACCGTGAGGATCGGGTGATGGAAGACCGACAGATTCCTGTCCTGGGGGTTGAATGTCATGTTGCTTTCGGCTCCGGTGTCGGCGGACACGGCGGGCGGATGGTTTGGCGCGGCTGGGGATCCGGTTCGGCAAGGCCGGGGACGGATCGGTTCGGGGCGGCCCACCGCGCTGGACTACACCTGGCCCTGTTCGGATGACCGGCGTGCGTGCCATGGCCGGCGACCGGAAATCAGTATAGCGTGCCCGCGCTTCCATGCAACCGGCATGCGGTGGGGCAGAAAAAAAGCGCGACTGTGTCGCGCCGGGGTGACGGCGGAGACAGGCGCGGGCCCGTCTCCGTCCTTTGCGGCTGGCTTACTCGATGGCCTTGCCCATGTCCTCGACGACCTTCTTGGCGTCACCGAACACCATCATGGTCTTGTCCATGTAGAACAGTTCATTGTCCAGGCCCGCGTAGCCCGCGGCCATCGAACGCTTGTTCACGATGATGGTCTTGGCCTTGTAGGCTTCCAGGATGGGCATGCCGGCGATCGGCGAGGCGGGATCGGTCTTGGCGGCCGGGTTCACCACGTCGTTGGCGCCCAGCACCAGTACCACATCGGCCTGGCCGAACTCGCTGTTGATGTCTTCCATTTCGAAGACCTGGTCGTAAGGGACTTCGGCCTCGGCCAGCAGCACGTTCATATGGCCCGGCATGCGGCCGGCCACGGGATGGATGGCGTACTTTACCGTCACACCCTTCTCGACCAGCTTCTCGGTGAGTTCCTTGAGCGCATGCTGCGCGCGCGCCACCGCCAGGCCGTAGCCCGGCACGATGATCACGGTCTCGGCATTGCCCATCAGGAAGGCCGCGTCGTCGGCCGACCCGGACTTCACGTTGCGCTGCGCCTGGCCGCCGGCAGCGGCCGCCGCGGGCGCCCCGCCAAAGCCGCCGAGCAGCACGTTGAAGAACGAGCGATTCATCGCCTTGCACATGATGTACGAGAGGATGGCACCGGASGAGCCSACCAGCGAGCCGGCRATGATCAGCATCGGRTTGTTSAGCGAGAAGCCGATRCCSGCSGCCGCCCAGCCCGAGTACGAGTTCAGCATCGACACCACCACCGGCATGTCGGCGCCGCCGATCGGGATGATGATCAGCACGCCCAGCACGAAGGCGATCGCCAGCATCAGCAGGAAGGGCAGCCAGTCTTGCGACAGGCAGAAGATGATGCCGAAGCCGATCATGGCCACCGCCAGCAGCAGGTTCAGCAGATGCTGCCCGGCGAAGGACACCGGCGCACCCTGGAACAGGCGGAACTTGTACTTGCCCGACAACTTGCCGAAGGCGATCACCGACCCGGAGAAGGTGATGGCGCCGACAAAGCAGCCGATGAACAGCTCGATGCGGTTGCCAAACGGGATATCGTGCGAGCCCGGCGGCGTGATGCTGAATGCCGACGGCTCGGCCACCACGGCCACCGCGATGCAGACCGCGGCCATACCGATCAGCGAGTGCATGGCGGCCACCAGTTCAGGCATCTTGGTCATCTCGACCTTTCTTGCCACGTAGGCGCCGATGCCGCCGCCAACCACCAGCGCACCGAAGATCAGCGCCATGCCTTCGGCGACCGACGACTGGCCCGCGCCGATGGCCAGGAACTCGCTCTTGAGCTTGGCGATCAGCACCAGCGTGGTCACTGCGGCGATGGCCATGCCGATCATGCCGAAGGCATTGCCGCGCCGCGCGGAACTGGGATGCGAGAGGCCCTTGAGCGCCTGGATGAAACACACCGAGGCCAGCAGGTAGAGCAGGGTGACGAGGTTCATGCTCACTTGGCGCCCTCCTCATGGCCCTTGCCGGCCTTGGCCTTGGGTTCTTTCTTCTTGAACATCTCCAGCATGCGCTGCGTCACCAGGAAGCCGCCGAACACATTGACCGCGGCGAGCGCCACCGCCAGCGTGCCCATGGTGCGGCCCACCGGGCCCTCGGTCAGGCCGGCCGCCAGCATGGCGCCGACGATGATGATGGCCGAGATTGCATTGGTCACGGCCATCAGCGGGGTGTGCAGGGCGGGCGTGACCGTCCAGACCACGTGGTACCCCACGTAGATCGCCAGCACGAAGATGATCAGGTTGATCACCGTGTGGTTCACCATTTCCATCGACTTCTCCTCCGTTGCTTGAATGCCTTGCTGCGCGGTTATCCCGTGTTCTTTTGCCTGGCCAGGCGCCTGTGAGCGCCTATTGCATCGATGCCCCGCCTGGTGCCGCGTTGTCGTCTTTCGCCCGGGTACCTTCAGCCCAGGGGCGACGGTACGGCTGAATCAGTAAATGGCATGCCGGATGCGGGCATCGCACCGGCGTTGGCTCCCGGCGCGATGTCCTCATCCGCTTACACCTTCTTGATTTCCTTGATGGCGTTGTTGTCGTCCACCAGGATGATCTTCGGCTTGTAGGTGGCGATCTCTTCGTCGCTCATCGGCGCGTAGGTGCAGATGATGAGATGGTCGCCCAGGTGCGCGCGCCGCGCGGCCGCACCGTTGAGCGAGATCTCGCCGCTGCCGCGGACGCCCTTGATGATGTAGGTGGAGAAACGCTCGCCATTGTTGACGTTGTACAGCTCGATTTTCTCGAACTCCTTCATGTCGGCCGCTTCGAGCAGATTCTCGTCGATGCCGCATGATCCCTCGTAGTGGAGGTCCGCCTGTGTCACGGTGACACGATGGAGCTTGGCGCGGAGCATGATGCGTTGCATGGGTGATACGTCCTTGGTTGATGCTGGATGAGCTTGCAGGAAAGCCCTTGGAATTGAGTCCTGACGGGCCACTTGGAATGGTTCCGGGGCTGGGTGCCGGCCGTACCGGCCGATAGYAGCAGGCGCGCTACCGTGCACCTGGCCGGAACCGCCTGGCACCATTCTAAAGCGACCGGGCCGCGGCGGGCCCGCTGTCGCTTCAGGATGCGCCGCGGACCACCTGGCCATCCTTGCACATCAGGCAGGCGGCGACGATATCGTCCTCCAGGTTCAGCGTGAACTGGCCTTCCTTGTCGATGACAAGCTTGAGGAAGTCGAGCACGTTGCGTGCATAGAGCGCCGATGCGTCGGCCGCCACCATGCTGGCCAGGTTGGTGTGGCCGATCAGCGTGACGCCGTGGCGCTCCACCACCTCGTCGGCCACCGTCAGCGGGCAGTTGCCGCCCTGCGCCGCGGCGAGGTCGACCACCACCGAGCCCGGCTTCATCGCCTGCACCGTCTCTTCCTTGAGCAGCACCGGCGCCTGGCGGCCCGGGATCAGCGCGGTAGTGATGACGATGTCGGCG
>NZ_JBFTLX010000095.1:0-23642 GCF_056396665.1 Cupriavidus sp. 05T313
GCCCAGCCCTTTTTCTTTGTCTGTCTGCGGCGTTGCAATGCGTTCGGGTTTGCGCCGGTAGCTCCGCTTCGTTGCCCAGCCCTTTTTCTTTGTCTGTCTGCGGCGTTGCAATGCGTTCGGGTTTGCGCCGGTAGCTCCGCTTCGTTGTGCTCCGCCGGCCAGCGAAAGCGGGGCCTGGGTCTGCAGTCCGTTCCCAAGGTTCGCTCCGGGCAATAAAAAAGCACCTCGTGGAGGTGCTTGTTGTTTCCCGCAACTGCGGGGGGATCCGAACCGGGTCGGCAAACTCACTGGGATCCGGTTCGGACTTGCATGCCTATCTGGCACGCTTGATCTCACTGCCATATTGGCCAGGGGGATCATTCTGCCGCTTACCTTCGCATTGCTACTGCGTGTCTCAGCCGGCAGGTTTTCAGTATAGGTCAGCAAATGGCGGGGTCAACCTGCTTTTGCGCGATAGCATCCCGGGCGCTTGTGCTCCCTGGCGCACGCGGCGATCGTCTGGAAATCGACTCGCAATCCCGGCGCCGCCGGGGCGAACGCCCCGTGCTACGATCCTCAAAAACCGGGAAGAGACATTCAGTGAGCCATGACATCGCACCGCGTTTCAACGCGGAGTTTGCCCCGCGAATCGCCGAGACGATAGCGAATCTGTTCAAGCAGCGTATCCGCGTGGAGGTCATACCAGACGAGACGTCCGACTGCCCCGCGCGGGTCCATCTCTGCGGCGAACCGTTCGATGAACCGCGGCGGTTCGCGCACCAGTTGAACGTCTACCTGTCGTGGGACAGTCTCGAGGTCGAGGCGTTGTTCGCTGCCGGCGGCGCGGAGAAGTTCGAGCACTATCTCGCGGCCCTGGCGGGCAAGATGCGCGCGTGGCAGACGCCGCGGCAGATCGATTTCGGGACGCGTTCGCAAGCGGATCCCACGGTGCTGCTTGGTGGGCTCGATTTCGAGCATTGAGTCCGGTGTCCGGCATCCTGTATCGAACCCGCGCACTCACCGCATCCCCAGCAAGTCCTCCACGCTACGCACCAGGGTCAGCAGCCCCGGTGCGACTTCGCGTTCGCGCATGGCAAACGACCCTGCCTGTGCCGACACGCCACAGTTGAAGACCAGCCATTGGGAATCCACCGGCCTGAATAACGGCACCGCAAAGGCATACACATCGCCGCGCCATTCACCGCGATTCACGCAGTAGCCCTTGGCTTCGAAGTCCTGGCGCAAGTTCGCTAGCTGTGGATGGAATCGAATGAAGGCTTCCGGGTCTTGCAGGCGCAGGCGGTTGAGCACGCTGTCGCGCTCCGCCGCGGGCGCCTTGCACAACCAGGCTTTGCCGATGGCCGTGGTGAGCATTGGCAGCGCTGCGCCAATGTCCGGCGTGACGACAAGACTGTCGGTGGAGCGGGCGGTTTCGACATAGATCATCTGCGTGCGGTCACGCATGCCGAGCGAGACCGCGCCGCCAATGCGATCAGCGAGTTCCTTCATCAGCGGCCGCGCGAGCTGGCGGATATGCATGCTGGCCAGCAGCGGATAGCCGAGCGAGAGCACCGGCGCGCCCAGCCGGTACTTGGCCTGGGTGGCGTCACGGCGCAGGTAGCCGAGCACGGTCAGCGTGTGCGTGAGCCTGGCCACGGCCGATCGCGACTGGCCGGTGCGTTGCGCGAAATCCTTGTTGCCGAGCAGGGACTCGCCGGCACGGTAGGACAGCAGGATATCGATGCCGTGCGCTAGCGTGGTGGCGAACTGGCGGTCGGCGGCATTGTCCTGGTCCGCTGCGGGTGCAATCTGGGAAGGCGTCGCTGCCATCACGATGTCCCCAGTTCCTTTTCCACGCGCCGGACCAGCCGCAGCAGGCGCGGCCCCATCTCGCGTTCGAGCTTGCGCGGTGTCATCCTGGCGCCGGGCACGCCGCAATTGAAGACCAGCGTCTCGCCATCGATTTCGGCGCGCATCGGCACGGCCACTGCATGCACGTCGCGCTGCCATTCCCCGCGCGAGAGGCAGAATCCGAGCGTGGCAAGATCATGCGCCGCGGCGTCCAGCGCGGGCGCGTGAGCCTGCCATTGCCCTGCATCGGCCACGCGTAGTGCCGCCAGCACCGGCTCCCGTTCCACCGGGGACGCCTGGCACAGCCATGCCCGCCCCATGGCGGTGGCGARCATGGGCAGGGATGCGCCGATATCGGGCCGGAAGGCGATGGCGTCGTGGCCGCGGCTGGTTTCCACATAGACCATCTGCAGCCGGTCGCGCAGGCCCAGCGAGACCGAGCCGCCGACCTGGTCGGCGAGTGCCTTCATCAGCGGCCGCGCGAGCTGCCTGACCTTGAGGCTGGCCAGCAGCGGGTAGCCCAGCGAGAGCGCGGTGGAACCCAGCCGGTAGCGGCGCAGCTCCGTGTCGTAGAGCAGCAACCCGCGTGCCGCCAGCGTGTAGGTCAGGCGGCTGATCGTGGCCTTGGACAGCCCGGTGCGTTCCACCAGTTGCTTGTTGCTCATGACCGGCTCGCCCACTCGGAAGCACTCCAGCAGCGCCAGGCCGTGGGCCAGCGTGGTGGCGAAGGCGGGGTCGGGGTGATGGGGACGGGGCGGCATGATTTGGGGGGGCGGAAACGGCGGAGGGCGCGGGCAGGCCGCATGGGCGTGGCATGCATCCATCATAGCCATTGATGCGCCCGGCGCGCATGGCCTGCGTTCAAGATAGCAAAACATCGATCCGCTTTCCAGGCACGGATTGCTACGCTGGTTTGCATGCGGCCGATCCCGGCGGCAATGACCGGATGGAGCAAGACAGATGATCAGGGAACCGGATGCCTTCCAAGCCTTCCTGGCCGAATTGCGGCGTTTCGTGCGCGAGCGGCTGGTGCCGCGTGAGGCCGAAGTCGCCAGGCTGGACGATGTGCCCGAGCCGCTGGTGCGGGAAATGGCCGGGATGGGCCTGTTCGGATTTTCGATTCCCGAGGAGTACGGCGGCGCCGGCATGACGACCGAGGAGCTGGTGCTGGCGGCGCTGGAGCTGTCGCAATGCTCGGTGGCCTTCCGTGCGCGGGTGGGCACCAATACCGGCATTGGCTCCGAGGCGCTGGTGGCGGACGGCACGGCGGCGCAGAAGCGCCGCTACCTGCCTTTGCTGGCCAGCGGGGAGCTGACCGGCTCCTTCGCGCTGACCGAGYCGGAGGCCGGCTCGGACGCCACGGCGCTGACGACTTCCGCGCGGCGCGAAGGCGATCATTACGTGATCAACGGCACCAAGTGTTTCATCACCAATGCGCCCATCGCCGGCTTGTTCACGGTCATGGCGCGCACCGATCCCGCGCGCGCCGGCGCGGCCGGCATCTCGGCGTTCATCGTCGAACGCGGCACGCCGGGACTGAGTACCGGGCAGCCCTACCGCAAGATGGGGCAGGAGGGCTCGCCGGTGTCCGAAGTGCATTTCAGCGACTGCCGCGTGCCGGCCTCCAACCTCATCGGCGGCGAGGAAGGGCAGGGCTTTCGCACCGCGATGAAGGTGCTCAACAAGCAGCGCATCCACCTGGCCGCGCTGTGCACCGGGCCGGCCATCCGCATGCTCGACGAGGCGATCCGGTTCGTTGCCGGGCGCCAGCAGTTCGGCCAGCCGCTGGCGGAATTCCAGCTGGTGCAGGCGATGATTGCCGACTGCCAGACCGAGATCCACGCGGCGCGCGCGCTGATCATGGAAACGGCGCGTCAGCGCGATCGCGGCGAGGACGTCACCATGCAGGCTTCGATCTGCAAGTACTTCGCTTCCGAGATGTGCGGGCGCGTGGCCGACCGCTGCGTGCAGATGTTTGGCGGCTACGGTTATATCGCCGATTTCGGCATCGAACGCTTCTATCGCGACGTGCGCCTGTTCCGGCTGTACGAAGGCACCAGCCAGATCCAMCAACTCAATATCGCCAAACGCACGCTCGCGCTGGCTGCTGCCGCGAGCGCGTCGTAATCGTTCGGTTTCGTCAAGAAAGAGCAGCCGCCGGCGGTCGCGCCAGGTGGCGTCATACCGTCAAGGAGACACCATGTTGAAAACCATGCTTGCGGCAGGCGCTGTCCTGCTGGCCACGCTTGGACTCGTGCAACCCGCGCTGGCCGAGGCGGCTTATCCCGCTAAGGTGATCCGGCTGGTCGTGCCGTTCCCGCCGGGCGGCTCCACCGATACGCTCGCGCGCTTGCTGGCCGAACAGTTGAAGGAGGAACTCGGGCAGTCCGTGGTCGTGGAGAACAAGGCCGGCGCGGGCGGCAATATCGGCGGCGATGCGGTGGCCAAGGCAGCGCCCGACGGCTACACGCTGCTGCTCGCTGCGGCGGGGGCCACCGTCATCAACCCCAGCCTTTACCCTCGCATGTCCTATGACCCGGTGCGCGATCTGGCGCCAGTCACGATGCTCGCGCGCGAACACAACCTGATGGTGGTCAACCCTTCGATTCCGGCGCTCAATCTCAAGGAGTTCATCGCCTACGCCAAGACCAGGCCCGGAACGCTCAGCTTTGGCTCGCCCGGAAACGGCTCGCCGGCGCAGCTTGCGGGCGAGTTGCTGAACCAGTCCGCGGGCATCAAGCTGCAGCACGTGCCGTACAAGGGCAGCGGCCCTGCGGTGGCCGACCTGATCGCCGGGCACATTACGATGATGATCGACAACATGCCCGCGCTGTTGCCGTATGTCCAGTCGGGCCGCCTGCGTGCCCTGGCGGTGGCGAGCGACAAACGCGCCAGTGCGCTCCCCGATGTGCCGACGATGGAGGAGGCCGGCCTGAAGGGCTACGTGGTGACGGCATGGAAGGGGCTGATGGCTCCGGCCGGCACGCCGCGCCCGATCATTGCCAGGCTGCATGACGCGACCGCAAAGATCCTGGCCAGGCCGCAGATGCGCAAGCGCCTGGTGGACCTGGGCGCGGAACCGGTCGGCAATACGCCCGAACAGTTCGCCGCGCAGATCCGTAGCGATACGGCATGGTGGGCTGCGCTGGTGAAGTCGACCGGCACCACGCTCGACTAAGCAGATATGCAGCAGGTATGCATAGCCAAGTTCAGGGTCCGGCCATGGCGGCCATGACGAAAACGCCCAGCGTTACGCCGCGCAATGCGATAGGTCCGGGCAGCGCTTGTGCGAGCTCCTGCTATTGCCCACCACACAAGACTCGTTCCCCCGACTCCATCATGAACCACACAGATCAAGACGCGGCTGCCGCGCATCAAGGCGGGCCGCTGGCCGGCGTGCGCATCCTCGACATGGCCACGGTTGTGGCCGCCCCGTTTGCCAGCACGCTGTGCGCCGACATGGGCGCGGAAGTCGTCAAGCTCGAGTTGCCCGACGGCACCGATCCGCTGCGTGGGCTGGCGCCGGTCAAGGATAAGCTGCCGCTTTACTGGAAGGTCACCAATCGCGGCAAGCGCGGCATCACGCTCGACGTGCGCAAACCGGAGGGCCGCGCACTGTTTCTCAAGATGCTGCCGCAGTTCGACGTGCTGGTGGAGAACTTCCGTACCGGCACGCTGGATCGCTGGGGCCTGGATGCCGGGACGCTGCACGCCGCCAACCCGCGCTTGACGATCCTGCGCCTGACCGGCTTCGGGCAGACCGGSCCGTATGCTGGTCGCGCGGGTTTTGCGCGCGTGTTCGAAGCGATGAGCGGCTTCACCAACCTGGTGGGCGATCCCTGCGGCCCGCCGTTGCACATGAACTATCCGATGGGCGATATGGTGGCGGGGCTGTTCGGTGCGTTTTCGATTGCGGCCGCCGTGGCCGACAGCCGGCGCGCGCAGGATCGTGGCAATGGCGTGCACGGCCGCGAGATCGACCTGTCGGCGACTGAGGCATTGTTCCGTTTGCTGGAGCCGCTCGCCGTGGAGTACGAGCAACTGGGGCAGGTGCGCCAGCGCGCCGGCAATCGTGCCACCTACACCGCGCCGTCCAATATGTACGCCACGGCGGATGGCCACTGGGTTTCGCTGGTAGCCTCGTCGGACCCGATCTTCCGCCGCCTTTGCCATGCCATCGGCGAGGCCGGCATGGCGGACGACCCGCGCTATGCCAGCAACCCGGAGCGCGTGCGCCATCTGGATGCGCTCGATGCCGTCATCAAGACATGGTTCGCCACGCATGACTACGCGGCAGTGGCGCAGGCGCTCGGCGCGCGCGAGATCCCGTTCAGCAAGATATTCACCATCGCCGATATCATGCGGGATCCGCATTTCCAGGCACGCGGCGCGATCGTCCGCTTGCCCGATCCCGATCTCGGCTCGATTCCCGCGCCTTGCATGGTGCCGCGGTTTTCCGGCCACCAGCCGCCGGCGCCCCGCAGCGGCCCGGCGGTGGGCGAGCACAACGACGCCTTCTACGGCGAACTGGGCCTGACGGCGGCCGATCTGGAGACGCTGCGCGGACAGCAAGTGGTCTGAGCGCGCCGTGAGCGTCGCGTGTCCCGGCCGAGGAGGCGTTGCAGCCGCCTCATGCGCAACTCGTGCTAAAGTGCCCTGATGCGATCCTCCGGAGGAGCATCATGGCTAAGGATTCCACGCCGCACCTGCAGGCTATTGTCCAGACAGCCCCCCAGGCGGGGCGCTATGTATGGGTAATCACCCTGGTCGATTTCTCTGCGCAGTTGCTCAAGCGCACCATTGTTTCGGACGATACCTTCACCACATCGGATGCTGCGCGCGTAGCCGGCGACGCGCAGCTCAAGGCGATGGCGGCGGATAGATAGCCGCACGGTATTGGCGATGCGGTTCCTCGCACTGGCGGTGCGAGGCCGGCACGCGGGGACGAAGTGCACGCGCAAGGCGCGGGAGCGATGATGAGCATGTGCGAGGCCTGTGCGCAGATCCAGCCTGGCTCGATCGGCGGCACGGGGCATCCCCGGCTGCTATTGACGGACACGCAGCGCATCAAGCCGCGCGGCCAGCCCGCGATCACCTTTGCCACCTACACCTGTGCCGATTGCGGTTGCCGCTGGCGGCACGAGAGCGACAAGAACGGCAAGGGGCCTGGCTGGTCGATACAGACCTGAAGGCAACCTGAAGGCAGCATGAAGGTATTGTCGCCATCGCCCGGGAACAGGGCGAGGCGAATCCGCTGCGGTGCGGCGCCGGCAGGCCGCATTCGCCATTCAACCATCACTAGGGGAGCGCAAGTTGGACACTGGACCATTTACCCGCTACAAGGGTTTCGATCTCTATCCGCTGATCTATCGCCACCAGGCTGAGCGCACCTGGCCAGAGCGCCGGCCGGATCGCAGTTTCAATGCTTCCGTGGTTATCTGCCGCGAAGGACATGAGCCGGGCACCGAGCGTTCGCGCGTGTTCCGGCTTGCCGCGGCGCCCTGGGACAATATCGGCACCGCGCGCCGCGGCGCGGTGAAGTTCGGCGAGGACATCATCAACGGCCTGGTGCCGGGCGAGTCCGTCAGCGCGCTGTAGGGGGGGAGGCCGGCTGGCGCCGGCGCTCCAATGCGGCGGCAGGCGGCCGCGTCGCCATGCCATCGCTACCGGCGCGTGCGCGCCGGTCCTGTCATCCGCGCATCACGGCGTCATGGCGCTATACACCTTGTTCCGGAACCAGGCGCGGTAGTACTCACGCTGCCCGGGCGCCTGCATCATCCAGATCGCCACGGTCTTCTCCTTCGGGTCGACCCAGAAGTAGGTGCCCCCGACTCCGCCCCAGTAGTAGTCGCCAACCGACCCCGGCGTGGCTGCCTCGCCAGTGCCCGTGCGCGTGCCGAAACCGAGGCCGAAGCCATAGCCCGGACCCGGCAGGTAGGCCGGGCCGCGCGCCAGCGAAGGCCCGGCAATCGTGCCGAGGTGGTCGGCAGTCATATAGGCGACCGTCTTCGGCGAGAGCAGGCGCACGCCGTCGATTTCGCCGCCGTTGAGCAGCATCTGGGCAAAGCGGAAGTAATCCGCCGCGGTCGACACCAGCCCGCCGCCACCCGATTCGAGTTTCGGCGCGTGGCGCACATCGATCAGCCCGACCGGTACCTTGCTGTCGGGGTCGATGGCAAAGGGCTCGGCGATGCGGGCCTGCTGGGCCTGCGGAACCCAGAAGCCAGTGTCCTTCATCTGCAAGGGCGTGAAGATGCGCTGCTGCAGATGCGCCGCCAGGGTCTGGCCCGACACGCGTTCCAGCAAGGCGCCCAGCACATCGGTGGAGCGGCTGTACTCCCAGGTGGTGCCCGGCTGAAACTGCAGCGGCACCTTGGCGAGACGGCTAATGAATTCCGTATTGCTTTGCTCTGTGGCATCCACGTCCAGGCGCTTGTATTCCTCCTTGACCAGCGACTTGCCGAACACGCCATAGGTCAGCCCCGACGTATGGCGCATCAGGTCCTGCACTGTCATCTCGCGCTGGGCTGGCACCAGTTCCAGCACGGGCTTGCCGGCGGCGTCGGTCTTCTCCACGCCGACCCGCAGGCCCTTGAGTTCGGGCAGGTACCTGGAGACCGGATCGGCAAGCTGCAGGCGTCCGTCCTCGACCATCATCATCACGGCCACCGAGACGATTGGCTTGCTCATCGAATAGATGCGGAAGATCGAGTCGGACCGCATCGGTACCTTGCCGGCCGCATCCTGCCAGCCGATGGACTGCGTATCGACGATTTTGCCGTTGCGTGCGAGCAGGTACACGGCGCCGGGAATACGGCCCTGCGCGACATCGGCACGCACGCGTGTGCTCATGGCGTCCAGTTGCGCGGTGGAAAAACGGGTCGTGAGCGGGGCGGCGCTCTGCGTCGACTCCGGGGCCGCGCAAGCGGCCAGCAACGCGACCGCAAGCACTGGCAATGTGCTACGTATCATTTGTCTCATCCTTTGTCTTATCGTTGTTTTGGCAATGTCTTATCGATGTTGCATCGATAGCGGCTCGATTCCGGCAAAAGCCACGCGATCATCGCATGCATGATCGTGCGCGTGTATCGAGGCTCACCCGGATCAGGCCTCGCGCCATGCTACGATCCCGACAAATTATTCGGAGGTGAAGATGTCCAAGCACGTGTTCACTCGCGGCCAGTATCTGGCAATCCTCAATGAAAGCCTGAAGAACGATCCGAGGTGGCAGCCCGGCATGGCGTTTGTCTTTCATCCGCCCGGCGCTGACGAAGCCAGTGCGACCGGCGTCGGCTGTACCGGCCCGGACGAGGCGCTTCCCGTCTACGCGGAGATCGAGCGTGTGGCGGCGGAGTTGATCGAGGTGAGGGAGGCGGAATAGGCGCGGTCCGAGGTAGTCTCGGGACGTGGGGCGCGGGTGCCGGGCGTGCGCGCGCTGTGCAGCGCGCGCAATACAAAGCGGGACCTGCCGCCGACCTGCGTACAATACCGCCCCAGACAGACTCTAGCGGAACATGCCGTGAAAAAGACCGACCTCGAAAAGAACAAAGCACTGAAGCTGGCCAACAGCCTGAAGCTGTCCGCCGCCCTCCGCGCCGGGCGCGATACCGGCCCGGCCAAGGTCGATCGCCGCGAACAGCGCCGGCTCGACCAGGAACAAGGCCTGGTGCCGTTTGCCTGCAAGCTCGACGCTGAACTGGTCAAGCGCCTGCAGGCGCTGGCTCCGGCGCATGCCGGTGGCATGAGCGGCCTGCTCAAGGAAGCGCTGGAACGCGGCCTGCCCGCGCAGGACGCGGCAGGCTGATATCCGCGTGGACGCGGTCTGGGATGAAACGCTGAAACATGTGCGCCTTCATTCACAGGGTGGCGCGAAACGCTGAATGGTAAAAACAAAACGCCCGCTGGCATATCAGCGGGCGTTTTGCTATCCGGGGTCCGGGTTATGCGCCGGATCGGCAAGCTCGCAACTTAATGCACGAACAGCCAGATCAGCAGCAGCACGAAGGCCGGGACACCGAGCAACCAGGCGAGGATGTAGGGCATGATTTCCTTCCTTTCTTCCGTGTTTTCCATGGTTCCACTATAAGCAGGGCGGATCTGGCGCGGTGTCCGGCGGCTTCCCCTTGCGTTGTAGGATGCGGCTGACGAATGTAGGAACTCTGCGCATGCCAGGGGCAGCGGGTTTGCCGCGCAAGGGACGGCTCAGCCGGGAGCGGCGGGAAGGACGGGGGAGGGGAGTCGGGGGAATTCGGCTGCCCGGCGGAGACGCCAGGCGGGGCCTGGGGATAACGACCTGCCGGCCGTTATCCCTCGGTGTGGGCAAAGGGGTAAAGGGACGCTCAGTCCTCTTCGCCTTCCTCCGAATCGAGGAAATCGCGCCGTAACATCCAGTTTTCGATGGCTTCGTCGCAGATCTTCTTGAGTTTCTGCTTCTCCGGCACTTTGTCGAACAACTCAAAGTTCACCAGGGCGATGCCGGCGTCGGAGATGTAGAACAGGCGGCCCGGCTCGTCGTAGTGCACGATGCGCCCGTCGATGCCGGTTTCCTCGCTGTCGACCGGCATGTCTTCCAGTTCGACCACCCGGCACGTGAAGCGCGGCGCGCGGGTATGGGTCAGATATTCAAATTCGTCATGCATGACCTCGCCGCCCTTGGGCGTGAAGATCGCGAAGCCCCAGATAAAGCGGGGCATCGGCAGATCGGACAGATCATCAATCTCGTCCATGGTGTTCTCCCTGATTCGATAACCCGCATTATCGCTCGACCGGGGCGTCAGCACCAAAATGTTCTGGAGATGGTCTACTTGACCGCACGGCAGTTGGCGTAGACCGGCGGTGCGTTTTCGCCCTTGGTCAGGTCCTCCAGCATGCCTTCGTCGCCCTTGGTGATCCACAGGTGGGCACCATGCGCATAGCGGGCGCCAGAGCCGGTGAGCACGCTGACGAAGAGCAGCGGCTTGCCGTCCAGCCGCAGGATGGCGATCTGGTTGTCTGCGCTGTTGAAGTAGCGCGCCGTGAGCTGTTTGCCTTCGTCGCACTGGTAGCGCACGGTGCGGGCCGGGTCGAAGCGCACGCCGTCGATGCCGGGCCTGGCGAAGGCGGGGGCCGCGGCCAGGCAGATGGCGCCGGCGAGAGCGCAGTTGGCGGCGCGGCGCAGGAGCGAACGAAGGGACATGTGGTTTCCTTGTTGATCAGGTGCCGATGAAACAGGCCAGGGTGTGACGGCCGCGTTTCCCGTGGGGCGGCGTCGCCTTCAGGCCAGCATATAGCTGCTTGCGAGACCTCGGAAACTGTCCACCTCGGCGGATTGCCAGGCGGCGTCGTGACCAAGCTCCTCGGCCAGGATCTCGGCTACCCGGGGCGCTGCCGCGCTGGCGGCGCTGGCTTCCAGGAATAGTGCGCGATTGCGGCGCGCCAGCACGTCTTCGACCCGCCGCGCCAGCTCGAAGCGCGCGGCAAAGCGCACATGGGCGGCAGTGAGCCCGGAGCCGGGCACCAGCAATTCGTCGTTGCCCGGCAGCGCGCGCAGCATGCCGAGTTCGTTGCCGTAGTAGCGGTCGGGCGAACCGCTGCCGGACGGGGGCAGGTCGGCTGGCAAGCCTTGCGAGCCATGCAGCGGCAGTTCCGCGGTCACGCATGGCGCGGCCGGCAGCATCTGGCGCTGGATTGCCGTGCCCACCACGTCCTCGGCCATCTTGCGGTAGGTGGTCCATTTGCCGCCGGTGACGGTGATCAGGCCGGCCTTGGAGACCAGGATGGTGTGCTCGCGCGAGAGCGAGGCGGTGGAGGCTTCGCCGGTGGCCTTGACCAGCGGGCGCAGGCCGGCCCAGACGCTGGTCACGTCGGCGCGGGTGGGCGTGCGCGACAGGTAGCGCGCGGCGGTCTCCAGGATGAAGTCGACATCGTCGGCGCCGGCATGGGGCTCCAGCGGCAGGTCCTGGCGCGGGGTATCGGTGGTGCCGACGATGGTGTGGCCGTTCCAGGGCACCACGAACAGCACGCGGCCGTCGTCGGTCTTGGGGATCAGGATGGCGCGGTCGCCGGGCAGGAAGCTGCGCGGCAGCGTCAGATGCACGCCCTGGCTGGGCGCCACCATGCTGCGCGCGTTGCCGTCTTCCATCTGGCGGATGGCATCGACCCAGACGCCGGTGGCGTTGATCACACAGGGCGCCTTGAGGTCGAAGCTGGCGCCGCCCAGCACGTCCTGCACGGTGACGCCGTCAATCACGCCATTGCGCTGTGACAATCCGCTCACGCGCAGGTAGTTGATGGCCGTGCCGCCCACATCGAACAGCGTGCGCATCAGCGCGATGGCCAGGCGGGCGTCGTCGAACTGCCCGTCGAAGTACAGATTGCCGCCGCGCAGGGGCCGGCCCCCCACGTGCTCGGCCAGGGTCGGTGCCGCCGCCAGCGTCTCGCGGTGGTTCAGCCAGCGGCTGCCGGACAGGTTGAGTCCGCCGGCCAGCATGTCATAGAGCTTCAGGCCGATGCCGTAGAAGGGCTGGTCGAACAACTGGTAGGCAGGTACCACGAAGCCGAGCGGCCATACCAGATGGGGCGCGTTGCGGGCCAGCAGGCCGCGCTCGTGGAGCGCCTCGCGCACCAGGCTGATATTGCCCTGCGCGAGGTAGCGCACGCCGCCATGGACCAGCTTGGTGGCCTTGCTGGACGTGCCCTTGGCGAAGTCGGCGGCTTCCACCAGCAGCGTGCGGTAGCCGCGCGAGGCGGCATCCACCGCCGTGCCCAGGCCGGTGGCGCCGCCGCCGATGACGATCACATCCCACTTCGGCTCGCGCTCGAGGGTGGCGAGCAGGGCGGCGCGGTCTGGCGGCAGGATGGGAGTAGACAGTTTCTGCATGATTCCTTGTTTGATGCGAATGCTGATGGCGGGCGCTGATTGCGTTGCGCGGTTCCGCCGGTTATGCCGGTTGCGCGGGATGTGGCCCGCCCGCGCTCAGTTTGCCGATCGGGGCGGCGCGCTGTCCTCGCGGGCCCAGTCGCGCGCGCGTTCTACCGCGCGATGCCAGCGCCACAGCCGGTAAGCGCGCGCATCCGCGGACAGGTTGGGCTCGAAGCGGTGCTCCACCTGCCACTGGCTGGCGATCTCTTCCTCGCCGCTCCAGTAGCCGGTGGCCAGCCCCGCCAGGTAGGCGGCGCCGAGCGCCGTGGTCTCGGTCACGCGCGGGCGCACCACGGCCGTGCCGAGCAGGTCGGCCTGCATCTGCATCAGCAGATCGCTGCGCGAAGCGCCGCCGTCCACGCGCAGTTCGGCCAGCGAGATGCCGGCGTCCTTCTGCATGGCGTCCAGCACGTCCACGCTTTGCAGCGCGATCGATTCCAGCGCGGCGCGGGCGATGTGAGGGCGTCCGCTGCCGCGCGTGAGGCCCACCAGCGTGCCGCGCGCGAACGGGTCCCAGTGCGGCGCGCCCAGGCCGGCGAAGGCTGGCACCAGCACCACGCCGTCGGTGTCGTCGCACTGGCGCGCCAGCGGTTCGACTTCGGGTGCGCTGTTGATGATCTGCAAGCCGTCGCGCAGCCACTGGATGGTGGCGCCGCCCATGAATACGCCGCCCTCCAGGCAATATTGCGTGCGGCTGGCGGCCGGCGCCGTTCCGCCCAGTTGCCAGCCGATGGTGGTCAGCAACCGGTTGTGCGAAGTCACCGGCTGCGACCCCGTGTTCATCAGCAGGAAGCAGCCSGTGCCGTAGGTGTTCTTGGCCATGCCGGGCGCGTGGCAGGCCTGGCCGTAGGTGGCGGCCTGCTGGTCGCCGGCGATGCCGGCGATCGGGATCTCCGCGCCGAACAGCCTCAGTGCGGTGCGTGCCACCTCGCCGCTGGAAGGCACTACCTCGGGCAGCAGGCTGCGCGGGATATCAAGCAGGCCGAGCAGGGCGTCGTCCCACTGGAAGGTGTGGATGTTGAACAGCAGCGTGCGCGAGGCGTTGGATACATCGGTGACGTGGCGCTTGCCGTCCGTGAGCTGCCAGATCAGCCAGCTGTCGACCGTGCCGAAGGCCAGCTCACCGCGCTCGGCGCGTTCGCGCGCGCCTTCGGTGTTGTCCAGCATCCAGCGCAGCTTGGTGCCGGAAAAATAGGCGTCGAGGATCAGGCCGGTCTTGTCGCGGAACAGGTCGCCGTGGCCCTCGGCCTGCAGCGTCTCGCACATCGGCGCCGTGCGGCGATCCTGCCAGACCAGCGCGCGGCCGATCGGCTCGCCGGTCTGGCGGTCCCACAGCACGGTGGTCTCGCGCTGGTTGGTAATGCCGATGGCGCGAATCTGGCTGGCCGAGACGCCGGCATCGTTGAGCACCTCGTGCGCCACCGCCAGCTGCGATTGCCAGATCTCGTAGGGATCGTGCTCGACATGGCCAGGGTGCGGGTAATATTGCCGGAATTCGCGCTGCGCGACCCGCGCCACATTGCCGGCGTGATCGAACAGGATGGCGCGCGAGCTGCTGGTGCCCTGGTCGAGCGCCAGTATGAATTGCGGCAGGCCCGGCGGCTGAATTTGCGTCATGCGTTTTGTCCTGGAAATACTTTTACGGGCGTGCCTTGCCGGCCGCCGAGATCATTCATGTCCGATACCTTGCCCGACAGCCAAGTCCGCGATACCGGCGTTTCCGCCATTTCCCGCATTAGCGGATCGCTCGCCGCGCGCAGCCCCTTCGATGCCGAAGCCCATCTGCGGCTGACGGTGGCAGGGCGCCAGGTTGGCTGGCTGCCGCGCGCGCATGCCGGCATCCTGCGCGCGCAGGAGGCAGTGCCGGGCGTGCTGGGCGATTCGCAAGACGGCAGCGTGGCGCTGCTGCCGTCTTGCGGCGACTTTGCGGCGCGCAGCGCCACGCTGGCGGTGCTGGCGCGCTGGCTGGCGGATACCGGCCATGTGCGTGGCTGGCGCGACGAACTGTTCGCCGTCACGCCCGCGCTGGAGGCGCTGGCTTTTGCCACCATCGAACGCGCGGCGGCGCGTTTTCTCGGGCTGCTGACCTTCGCCTCGCACATGAATGGCGTGATTGCCGGCGAACGCGCCTTGTGGATTTCACGCCGCAGCGCGGCCAAGGCGGTCGATCCGGGGATGTGGGACAACCTGGTCGCAGGCGGCATGCCGCACGGCAGCGATCCGCTCGCCACGCTGGTGCGCGAGTGCGACGAGGAATCCGGCATCCCGCCGGCGCTGGCGCGGCGTGCCGAGTCGCACGGAGTGATCGAAGTCCTGCGCGAAATTCCCGAAGGCGTGCAGTGGGAAGCCGTATATGTGTACGACTTGCCGCTGCCGCCGGATTTCGTGCCGCATAACCGCGACGGCGAGGTGGCCGAGCACCGCCGTATCGAGCCGGAGGCATTGCTTGCTATCATGGCGGATGGCGCCATGACGGTCGATGCGACCCTGGTGACGCTGGATGCGCTCAACCGCCGCGGCTGGAGCGTGCCCGGCACCCCCCGCCCATGATCGGCGCGCACACGACAGAACAACACACGATGAGCAATACCGGATTCATTCTCACCATCTCCTGCCCGGACCAGCCGGGCATCGTCCATGCCGTCTCGGGCCTGCTGTTCCAGCACGGCTGCAATATCGTCGATTCCGACCAGTTCGGCGATGAGTTCACCGGCCGCTTCTTCATGCGGGTGCACTTCACGCCGGCCGCCGGCGGCCCCGACCTGCCCACGCTGAAGGCCGCCTTCGCGCCGGTCGGCGACCAGTTCGCCATGCAGTGGGACCTGTTCGACGCCAGCGTCAAGCCGCGCGTGATGATCATGGTGTCGAAGATCGGCCATTGCCTGAACGACCTGCTGTTCCGCGCCAAGGCCAGCGGCCTGCCGGTGGAGATCGCCGCCATCGTGTCGAACCACCGCGATTTCTACCAGCTGGCGGCGTCGTACGATATTCCGTTCTTCCACCTGCCGATGATGAACGCCTCGGCCGAGCAGAAGGCCGCGCAGGAAAACAAGGTGTTCGAGATCGTGCAGGAGCAGAACATCGACCTGGTGGTGCTGGCGCGCTACATGCAGGTGCTGTCCGACGACCTGTGCCGCAAGCTGGCCGGCCGCGCCATCAAYATCCACCAYTCKTTCCTGCCCAGCTTCAAGGGCGCCAAGCCTTACTACCAGGCGCACGACCGCGGCGTGAAGCTGATCGGCGCCACCGCCCACTACGTGACGGCCGCGCTGGACGAAGGCCCGATCATCGAGCAGGAAATCGAGCGCGTGGACCACAGCATGGATCCCGAGCAGCTCACGGCGGTGGGCCGCGACGTGGAATGCGTGGCCCTGGCGCGCGCCGTCAAATGGCATGCCGAGCACCGCATCCTGCTCAACGGCCACAAGACCGTCGTCTTCAAGTAAGCCCATCACCAGGTGCCCGGCGCCAGCCGCGCCGGCACCGCCTCGCCAGCCTGGACGCTGCCGGTCGGCGCGCTCACGCCTGCGCGACCACACAGCTCACTCCGCTTTCTTCCAGCATGCTCTCGAACGGCGGCTTCAGCGGCTGATCGGTGAAGAGCCGGTCGATCTCCGAGAGATGCGCCAGTTCCACCATGGCTTGCCGGTTGAACTTGCTGGCATCCGCCGCCAGCCAGACTTCGCGCGAATGCTCGATGATGGTCCGCGCCACCTTCACTTCGCGAAAATCGTAGTCGCGCAGCGTGCCATCGGCCTCGATGCCCGAAATGCCGATCAGGCCGATATCCACCTTGAACTGGCTGATGAACTCCACCGTGGCCTCGCCCACGATGCCGCGGTCGCGCGAGCGCAGCACCCCGCCGGCGACGATGACCTCGCAATCGGGGTTGTCGGCCAGGATGCTGGCCACGTTCAGGTTGTTGGTGATCACGCGCAGCCCGCGGTGATGCATCAGCTCGCGTGCGATTTCTTCCACCGTGGTGCCGATATTGAGGATCAGCGAGCAACCCTCGGGCACCGCGCTGGCCACGGTGCGCGCAATGCGCGCCTTGCCTTCGGCATTGAGCACCTGGCGCTGGCGATAGGCGATGTTCTCCACCGTCGAGCCCTCGACCCGCACGCCACCGTGAAAGCGCGCCAGCATGCCGCTTTCGGCCAGCATGTTGACGTCGCGGCGAACTGTCTGCAGGGTCACGCCGAACTTGCGCGCAAGTTCGTCGATGGAAGCGAAGCCCTGGTTGCGAACCTCTTCAAGCAGGGCGGTCTGGCGTGGATTTAGCGTCATGCCGGCATTCTAGTTCAAACACAAACGAAAACAAATGATGCAGTGCATGATTGTTTTATGTTCGTTTTTGAACTAAAACGAGCGGAAGCAAAGATTTGTGCGTCTGCGTCGATGCAGGTCCGGCGGCGCGGAACAGCATGTCGAACCCCGGAGACCCGATGCAGCTCAGATTGGAAGGCATCGCCCAGCAGGCAGGCTCGCAGGCGTATCTGTATCCCATGTCTTTGTCGCCCGTGCCGGGCGCGGTAACTATTCTGCTCGGTGCCACGCAGGCCGGCAAGACTTCATTGATGCGGGTCATGGCGGGGCTGGACCGGCCCAGCGCCGGCCGGGTAGAGGTGGACGGCGTGGACGTGACCGGCATGCCCGTACGGGAGCGCAATGTCTCCATGGTCTACCAGCAGTTCATCAACTACCCCTCGCTGATCGTTTTCGACAATATCGCCTCGCCGCTCAAGCTGCGCCGCGCCAAGGACATCGATGGGCAGGTACGCGCGCTTGCCGCCCGGCTGCATATCGAGCACCTGCTCGACCGCCTTCCCGCGGAGCTCTCCGGCGGGCAGCAGCAACGCGTGGCGCTGGCGCGCGCGCTGGCCAAGGGCGCGCCGCTGATGCTGCTGGACGAGCCCCTGGTCAACCTGGACTACAAGCTGCGCGAAGAACTGCGCGAGGAGCTGACGCAGCTCTTCGCCCATGGCAATGCCACGGTGATCTACGCCACGACGGAGCCGTCGGAGGCATTGCTGCTGGGCGGCCACACCGCGGTGCTGGACGCGGGCGAACTGCTGCAGTACGGGCCGACGCCGGAAGTCTTCCACTATCCCGCCTCGCTGCGCGTGGCGCGCGCCTTCAGCGATCCTCCGATGAACCTGATGGCGGGCGAGATGCAGGCAGGCGCGCTCGCGCTGGCGGGCGGCATTACCCTCCCGCTGCCCGAAGCGGCGACCCACGCCGGCGCGGTGACGGTTGGCGTGCGGGCCGGTGCATTGCGGCTGGATGCCGTGCCCGGCTCCGTGCCGGTGGCCGGCCGCGTGGCGCTGGCGGAGCTGTCCGGATCGGATACCTTCGTGCATATGGACTCGCCGGTGGGCAACCTGGTGGCGCAGTTTCCCGGCGTGGTAGATCTGGAACTCGGGGCGCCGCTCACGCTGCATCTCGATCCCGCGCAGCTCTACCTGTTCGATGCCGGTGGCACGCGCATCCACGCGCCCAGGCGGCCGGGCAGGGTGGCGCCGGCGGCTGCCGAGCTGGGAGCCTGAGATGGCGCGCATCGACCTCGACCTGTCCCATTCCTACCGGCCCGAACCGCAATCGGACGAAGACTATGCGCTGCTGCCGTTGAAGTTCACCTTCAACGACGGCGGCGCCTACGCCTTGCTCGGGCCTTCCGGCTGCGGCAAGACCACCCTGCTCAATTGCATTTCCGGCCTGCAGCGGCCCTCGCACGGCACCGTCTCCTTCGATGGCCGCGAAGTGACCGCGGCCACCCCGCAGGCGCGCAATATCGCCCAGGTGTTCCAGTTCCCGGTGATCTACGACACCATGACGGTAGGCGAAAACCTGGCTTTTCCGCTGCGCAACCGCGGCGTGGCACCGGCGCAGGTGAAGGAGCGCGTTGGCCGCGTGGCCGAGATGCTCGACTTGTCCGCTGCGCTGGACCGCCGCGCGAGCGGCCTGGCGGCCGATGCCAAGCAGAAGATCTCGCTCGGGCGCGGGCTGGTGCGCCAGGACGTATCGGCCATCCTGTTCGACGAGCCGCTCACGGTGATCGATCCCCACCTCAAATGGCAGTTGCGCCGCAAGCTCAAGGAAATCCATCACGAGTTCCGGCTGACCCTGATCTACGTCACGCATGACCAGACCGAGGCGCTTACCTTTGCCGAGCAAGTGCTGGTGATGTCGCGGGGCAAGGCGGTGCAGGTGGGATCGGCCGAAGCCTTGTTCGAGCGGCCGGCGCATACCTTTGTCGGCAATTTCATCGGCTCGCCGGGCATGAATTTCCTGGCGGGCCAATGGCGCGACGGTGCCATCGAGATCGCCGGGCGGCGCTATTTCCCCGAACTGGTGCCGGCCACGGCCGCGGCACTGCAGGCGGCCGGCACGTTCCAGGTGGGCGTGCGCCCCGAGTACCTGCGGCTGGCCGCCAGCACCGATCCGCAGGCCGTGCCGGCGCGGGTGGAGCGCGCGCAGGACATCGGCACCTACTGGCTGGTCACCGCCAGCGTGCGGGATGCCTCCGGCCACGCTGCCACGGTGCGCGGGCGGCTCGGCAACGAAGCCGTGGCGCTGCAGGCGGGCGAGACCGTGTGGCTGTCCGTGTTCAACCGTCATACCTGTTACTACGTCAACGAGGAGCTGGTTGCATGAGCACGCTGAAGCCCGTCAACCAGAAGGCCTGGCTGCTGGTGATCCCGGTGGTGCTGTGCGTGGCGTTCTCCGCCATCCTGCCGCTGATGACCATTGTCAATTACTCGGTGCAGGACATCATCTCGCCCGAACGCCGCGTGTTCGTCGGCACCGAATGGTTCCGCACGGTGCTGCGCGACGGCGAGCTGCACGATGCGCTGCTGCGCCAGCTCGGCTTCTCGCTGGCGGTGCTGGTGGTGGAGATCCCGCTGGGCATCCTGCTGGCGCTGTCGATGCCGGCCAAAGGGGTGAAGGCATCGGCGGTGCTGGTGGTGATCGCGCTGTCGCTGCTGATCCCGTGGAATGTGGTTGGCACGATCTGGCAGATCTTCGGACGTACCGACATCGGCTTGCTGGGCGCTGCGCTCGCCGGGATGGGGTTCGACTACAACTACACCGGCAGCGCGGTGGACGCCTGGTTCACGGTGCTGGTGATGGATGTCTGGCACTGGACGCCGCTGGTGGCGCTGCTGTGCTATGCCGGCCTGCGCGCGATTCCCGATGCCTACTACCAGGCCGCGCAGATCGACGGCGCCTCGCGCCTGGCGGTGTTCCGCTACATCCAGCTGCCCAAGCTGCGCGGCGTGCTGATGATCGCGGTGCTGCTGCGTTTCATGGACAGCTTCATGATCTACACCGAGCCCTTCGTGCTGACCGGGGGCGGCCCCGGCAACGCCACCACCTTCCTGTCGCAATTCCTGACGCAGAAGGCCGTGGGCCAGTTCGATCTCGGGCCGGCCGCGGCGTTCTCCATCATCTACTTCCTGATCATCCTGCTCACGTGTTTCATCCTCTATAACTGGATGCAGCGCGCGGGCACCGCCGGCAGCGAGGACATGCCTCATGCGTGAAGCCAATCGGAACGCCACCTACTGGCGCGCGGTATTCCTGCTGGGGTACCTGGTGTTCGCCATCCTGCCGATCTACTGGATGCTGAACATGTCGTTCAAGTCCAACGAAGAGATCGTCTCCACGCTGTCGCTGTGGCCAAACGATTTCACGCTGGAGCACTACAAGACCATCTTCACCGACGCGTCCTGGTACTCGGGCTATATCAACTCGATGATCTACGTGGCGATGAACACGGTGATCTCGATCACCGTGGCGCTGCCCGCTGCCTATGCGTTTTCGCGATACCAGTTCATCGGCGACAAGCATGTGTTCTTCTGGCTGCTGACCAACCGCATGACGCCGCCGGCGGTGTTCCTCCTGCCGTTCTTCCAGCTCTATACGACGATCGGGCTGATGGATACGCACCTGGGCGTGGCGCTGGCCCACCTGGTGTTCAACGTGCCGCTGGCGGTGTGGATCCTGGAGGGCTTCATGTCGGGCGTGCCGCGCGAGATCGACGAGACCGCCTATGTGGATGGCTACTCCTTTCCGCGCTTCTTCATGACCATCTTCCTGCCGCTGATCAAGGCGGGCGTGGGCGTGGCCGCATTCTTCTGCTTCATGTTCAGCTGGGTGGAACTGCTGCTGGCGCGCACGCTGACATCGGTCAACGCCAAGCCCATCGTCGCCACCATGACGCGCACGGTGTCGGCCTCCGGCATGGACTGGGGCGTGCTGGCCGCGGCCGGGGTGCTGACCATCGTGCCCGGCGGCATCGTGATCTGGTTTGTGCGGCACTACATCGCGAAGGGCTTCGCGATGGGCCGCGTGTAAGGAGGAGAACGCATGTTCAGCTGGATGGTATGGACCACCCCGGTGGCCGTGTTCTTCGTCTGCATCGCGCTGATGCTGGTGGGCATGACGGTGTGGGAGACGCGCGCGCCCACCATGGAGCGCAAGGGCTTCCTGCCCATCGCTACCACCAGGGGCGACCGGTTGTTCATCGGACTGATGTGCGCCGCCTGGATCAACCTGGCCTGGGTGGGCCTGGGCGAGAAGATGATGGCGTGGTTTTCGCTGGCGGAGGAGCCTTCGATCTGGATCAGCCTGGTGATTTCGATGCTTGCGCTGGCATTGGTGATGCGCAAGGGCTGAGGCTCGCATGGTTCGCCGGCAACCCGGGCCGGCAAGAATAAAGCGACGGATTTTTCGTCAATGGGCATGGCGGCCTGCACCTTCCCCGGACCGCGTCCCAGACAAAGAGCAGGGAGGGGGATTCTCGAGGAGACGTTCATGAAGGTGCACGTGAAGTTGGGCATGACGGCGCTGGCCTGCGCGGCGGCGCTAGCCTGCGGCCACGCCGCGTGGGCGGGCGAGGCCGAGGCCAGGAAGTGGGTCGACAGCGAGTTCCAGCCGTCGACGCTCTCCAAGGACAAGCAGCTCGCCGAGATGAAGTGGTTCATGGACGCGGCCGCCAAGCTCAAGGCCAAGGGCGTCACGCAGATCAGCGTGGTTTCCGAGACCATCACCACCCACGAGTACGAATCCAAGACGCTGGCCAAGGCCTTCGAGGAAATCACCGGCATCCAGGTCAAGCACGACATCATCCAGGAAGGCGACGTGGTGGAGAAGCTGCAGACCTCCATGCAGTCGGGCAAGTCCATCTACGACGGCTGGATTTCCGACTCCGACCTGATCGGCACCCACTACCGCTATGGCGCCATCCTGCCGCTGACCGACTATATGGCCGGCGCCGGCAAGGAGTGGACCAATCCGGGGCTGGACGTGAAGGACTTCATCGGCACCAAGTTCACCACGGCGCCGGACGGCAAGCTCTACCAGTTGCCCGACCAGCAGTTCGCCAACCTGTACTGGTTCCGTGCCGACTGGTTCGCGCGCAAGGACCTGCAGGACAAGTTCAAGGCCAAGTACGGCTATGACCTGGGTGTGCCCACCAACTGGTCCGCGTACGAGGACATCGCCAATTTCTTCTCCAACGATGTCAAGGAACTCGACGGCAAGAAGGTCTTCGGCCATATGGATTACGGCAAGAAGGATCCGTCGCTCGGCTGGCGTTTCACCGACGCCTGGCTGTCGATGGCCGGTTCGGCCGACAAAGGCCTGCCCAACGGCATGCCGGTCGATGAGTGGGGCATCCGCGTGGGCGCCGACAAGTGCACGCCGGAGGGCGCTTCGGTATCGCGCGGCGGCGCCACCAACAGCCCGGCCGCGGTCTATGCGCTCACCAAGTACATCGACTGGATGAAGAAGTACGCGCCGCCGCAGGCCATGGGCATGACCTTCTCTGAAGCCGGCCCGGTGCCGGCGCAAGGGCAGGTGGCGCAGCAGATCTTCTGGTACACGGCGTTCACCGCCGATATGACCAAGAAGGGCCTGCCGGTGGTCAACGCCGATGGCACGCCCAAATGGCGCATGGCGCCGTCGCCCTATGGCCCGTACTGGAAGCAGGGCATGCAGAACGGCTACCAGGACGTAGGCTCCTGGACCTTCTTCAAGAACACCGATCCCAACCGTCTCGCGGCGGCGTGGCTCTACGCGCAGTTCGTGACCTCGAAGACGGTATCGCTGAAGAAGTCGCTCACCGGCCTGACCTTTATCCGCGACAGCGATATCCACCACGACTACCTCACCAAGCACGCGGCGCAGTACGGCGGCCTGATCGAGTTCTACCGCAGCCCGGCACGGGTCGCGTGGACGCCCACCGGGACCAACGTGCCTGACTATCCCAAGCTGGCGCAGTTGTGGTGGAAGAATGTGGCGACAGCCGTCACCGGAGAGAAGACGCCGCAGGCCGCCATGGACAACCTGGCCGAGGAAATGGACCAGGTGATGGGACGGTTGCAGCGCGCCGGCATGACGAACTGCGCGCCCAAGCTGAACCCCAAGAGCGATCCCGCCAAATGGCTGTCGGATGACCACGCGCCCTGGAAGAAGCTGGCCAACGAGAAGCCCAAGGGCGAGACCATCGCCTACGACAAGCTGCTGCAGGCCTGGAAGGAAGGGCGGGTGCGGTAAGACGATCCGGGTAGTGGTCGCCTGGCCCTGAAAGCGGCGGTGCAACGGTGACGTTGCGCCGCCGTTTTTCTGTCCTGAACGAAGTGCCGCCTCATCGACTTTCAGGAGCGTTGAAAAAACCCCTTGACTATCTATCTACCAGTAGATAATATTCAGGACATGGAAGCCACTGCTCCGCCCCAGCAAGAAAGCTGAAGCAGGAAAGAGGATCCAGCGCAACACCCGGGGAATCCCCGTTTTTTTGGGCCAACCARTCTATCTACTAGTAGATAACTACCAGAAAGAACGAAGGCTTCCAAAGCGTACCGATTCGATTCCGCCCCAGCGCGGATCCTCAAAGTGAATGGAGAAC
>NZ_JBFTLX010000096.1:0-58912 GCF_056396665.1 Cupriavidus sp. 05T313
TCCTGATCCTGTTCCTCTTTATCCTGACGCTGGAAGAATCCGGCTACCTGCCGCGCGCAGCCTTCCTGCTCGACCGGCTGATGATGGGCGCGGGCTTGTCCGGCCGTTCCTTTATCCCGCTGCTGTCGAGCTTTGCCTGCGCGATTCCCGGCATCATGGCCACGCGCACCATCCAGGACCCGCGCGACCGCCTCGCGACCATCCTGGTGGCGCCGCTGATGACCTGCTCCGCGCGCCTGCCCGTATACGCGCTGCTGATAGGCGCCTTCATCCCGGCGCGCACGGTGATGGGGCTGTTCAACCTGCAGGGACTGGTGCTGTTTGCGCTCTATGTGGCGGGCATCGTGAGCGCGCTGGTGGTGGCCTATGTGCTGAAGTATTTCCGCCGCGACCGCACCGACCACCCGCTGCTGATGGAGCTGCCCTCGTACCGCATCCCCAATGCGCGCGACGTGGCGATCGGCCTGTGGGAGCGTGCCCGTATCTTCCTGTCCCGCGTGGGCAAGGTGATCCTGACGCTGACSGTGCTGCTGTGGTTCCTGGCCACCTTCCCGTCGCCGCCGGACGGCGCCACCGCCCCGGCCATCGACTACAGCTTCGCCGGCATGATCGGCCGCGGGCTGGAGCATGTCTTCGCGCCGGTGGGCTTCAACTGGCAGATCTGCATTGCGCTGGTACCCGGCCTGGCCGCGCGCGAAGTCGCCGTGGGCGCGCTGGCCACCGTCTATGCCCTGTCGGGCAGCGAGGACGCCATGGCCAGCCAGCTGGCGCCGATGATCGCYGCGCAATGGTCGCTCGCCACCGCGCTGTCGCTGCTGGCGTGGTTCGTGTTCGCGCCGCAGTGCATCTCCACGCTGGCGGTGATCCGGCGCGAGACCGGCTCCTGGAAGGTAATGGCGGCCTCGACCGCCTACCTGGCGGGGCTGGGCTACGTGGCAGCCTTTGCCACATACCGCATCGCCCTGATGTTCAGCTAACCAGCAGCACCCAGTCATGAACCTCTACCACGCCGCCGAAACCCTGCTCGTACCGTTGATCGTGCTGGTCTGCGCGCTCTCCGTGCTGGCGCGCTACGCGCCGCGCACGCGCGAGCGGGTCAAGGCGTGGCTGGCGGCGAGCCTGSGCGGCAGCGCCGCCAACGGCTGGCGCCAGCGCGCCGTGGCATGGCTGGCACCGCAGGCCGCGGCCGGCTGCGCCAGCGGCTGCGACAGCGGCGGGTGCAATACCTGCGACTCCAGCACGGCGCAGGGCGAGCATCCGGCGCCCGGCAAACAGGCCGGCGAGCAGGTCATCCGTTTCGTGGCCAAGCGCTGAAATACCCTCAAGACCCATCGCGAACCCTCTTGCCGGTCCACGCAGAAACGGGTACGCCCTGGGTTCGCCGGGGCTGAATCCCGGCTTTTCCCGCCTCCTTTCCCCCTCCCCCTGCGCCGTCTTTCTCTACCCGCCAGGAAGCCTGGGCCAGGCAGTCTCCACGATGTTGCGCCAAGGTCCAGGCTCTCATGCACGAGCAGTTGCCGGATTCCCACCGCGTTACGGTATTTTCCCGAATGCCAGGCCAACCTCTGCTTGCTTGTGCAGTGCGCCGGCAATGACAACGACGCCCGGCAGATAAGCATGCCGGGCGCCGCGTCAAAGCCGAGAAGGCGTACAGGAAGACCTGGCCCTCGTATCAGATCACCGTTCCCGGAATCGTGATTGAGATCGGCTGCAACTCGGGGCCTGCCGTGCAGGTTGCCGTCACGGAGAAGTCGCCAAGCGCCAGGGGCGTCACTACGATCTGCGCGGCATCGACGCCAGGCCCGAACGTCACGTTTGCGCTGCTGGTCCAGCTCCAGCCGGTGCAGTTGAGGGACGGGCTTGCCGCACCGAAGAACATCAGCTTGGCGCTGACTGGAATGGGCACCGGCAGCGACAGCAGCAGCTTCAGGGGCTGCGGCCCGCTATACACCAGCGCCCATTTCGGCTGCTCCGTCACCGTCAGGCTGGCCTTGGGCGTACTGGATATCTTGGAACTTGCAGCCGTCACCAGCAACTGGCTCTGCACGGTGGGCTTGCCAATCACGATATTGCTGCTCACCACGGCTTGCCGCGTGGCCGGAGTCGCGGAGACGGACAGTGTCGGGGAAGCGATCGCATAGCTCCAGGTGCCGTCGAAGTCCGCGGTGGAATCATGTGAGTCGCTGCGGATCACGCGGGCGCCAAAGGTCTGCGGATAGCCATTGAGCACGGTCAGCGTACTGATCGGCGTCCCCCCCTGCGACAGTTCGAGCTGGTACGTGTAGCTGGTGTTCTTCTGCACCGTCACCAGCATTTGCCCGCTGACAGGACTGCCGTTGGGCGCGGTGACCGACACGGTGACCGTGCCGACCGCTTCGGTCGTATCAGAGCTGTTGACCCCCTTGAGCGAAGCCGAGTTCTGCGTGGCACTGACTTGCACGTTGGAAATCGAACTGGCCCAGGCCCAGTCATGCACGGCCGCGCTGACGTCGTTGCCGTTGCCATCGACCAGCTTCGCCGTGACTGGCTGCACCTGGCCGTCGACCAGCGACAGGACCGGATTCGACAACGCCAGGTTGTAGCTGACGGTGCCCGGCTCCACGGTCACCGTCGCGGTCTGTGCGGGCAACTGCGTGGTGGTGTTGTCGGCCGCCTTGACGCTGGCGACCACCTGGATGGTGGCCGTACCCACCGCCACGCCCGTCACGGTGGCGCTGCCGCTTGCAGCGGCGGCAGGGACCACGGTGGCCACTGTATCGACTGACGAAGTCCAGGCAAAGGCGGTGGACGAGGTCACGTCCGTGCCCTTGCTGTCCACCACCGAGGCTGACATCGAAATGCTGCGTCCCACGCCCACCTGTCCCGAGGTCATCGTGAGCGTTACCGAGTATTTCAGCGGTGTCGTATCGGCCGCGGTGCTCGCCGTGCTGGGCGCGGCTGAATTTCCGCCGCCGCCCCCGCCACCGCAACCCGCCACCAGCAATGCCATGGCGCCACAGGCCAGCCATGCTGGCCACCTCTYGGTGTTTGTCATGATGTCTCCCCCGTATGGCGTCCTGTCCGCGGGCCATGCCGAACAAGGCAAAGGCGCAGGTGCCGAATCTCGTTTTCCGGACGCGCCAGCTGGGAAAATGGCGGAATCTCTGGTCACGTCGCTTACCAGACTAGTCAGGATGCGCGGACTGCTGTACCAGCCATACGGTTGAGGGTTCGAGGCTTATGTGCGGCAGCGCTCATCCCCGCGCCGCCATCCGTCAGGGTGAAATGCGAAACGCGCACCTTTGCGGCTCAGGCCCGAAGACGACGCGGCGGCGCCCTTGACGCCCGCGCGTCAACTCGACTACTCTTGCCAGATGCTTGCCGCTTCGCTGGCGACAGGCATGCAACGCAAGTGATCAGCGCAACCACGGAAGCCGCGCCATCCGGACCGCTTCCCGCACCGCACGCAATGCACCAAGCCACCTGCTCCCACCGCCAGGCCGCCGATGCTTCCAGCATCGCCGCAGCCGTGCGCGTGCCGGCAGCAGGCCGTGTGCCGGGCACCGCTCCGGCGCTATCGGCGCCGCATCTCTCCTCCTCGCTACTGCTAGACCTACCGATCGGTTGCCGGGCCTAGTGCCTCGTGGCAGTTCGGCAGCCTCGCGCCACCCTTTTTCCGCCATTGCGCTTTAGCGCTCTGGCCTATTGTGTCTTGCATCTTCCCGCGAGGAAGGAGAACCGTCATGATGTTGTGCAACCCCGCCGCCAAGTACCGCCCCGCCATCGCCGTCGAAATCGCCGACCGCACCTGGCCCGACCAGCGCATCACGCGCGCGCCGATCTGGATGAGCACCGATCTGCGCGATGGCAACCAGGCCCTGATCGAGCCGATGAACCCGCAGCGCAAGCTCCGTTTCTTCGAGCAACTGGTGAAGATCGGCCTGAAGCAGATCGAGGTGGCGTTCCCCTCGGCATCGCAGACCGATTTCGATTTCGTGCGAATGCTGATCGAGGAAGACCGCATTCCGGATGACGTGACCATCGTGGTGCTGACGCAGGCGCGCGAGGACCTGATCCGCCGTACCATCGATTCCGTGCGCGGCGCGGCTCGCGCCGTGGTGCATCTCTACAATCCCATCGCTCCCGCGTTTCGCCGCATCGTGTTCGGTGCCAGCCGCGAGGAGGTCAAGGAGATCGCCCTGGAGGGCACGCGGCTGATCAAGGCGTTGACCGATGCCATGCCCGAGACGGCATGGAGCTACGAATACTCGCCGGAAACCTTCAGCATGACCGAACTGGATTTCTCGCTCGAGGTCTGCGATGCGGTGTCCGCGATCTGGCAACCGAGCGCTGCGCGCCCCCTGATCCTGAACCTGCCGACCACGGTGGAATGCAGCACGCCCAATATCTTCGCCGACCAGGTCGAATGGATGCACCGCCATCTCGCAAGGCGCGCTGACATCGTGCTGTCGGTCCATCCGCACAATGACCGCGGTACCGCCGTGGCKGCCGCCGAGCTGGCCGTGATGGCCGGCGCGGATCGCGTGGAAGGTTGCCTGTTTGGCAACGGCGAGCGTACCGGCAATGTGGACCTGGTCACGCTGGCGCTGAATCTCTACACGCAGGGCGTGGACCCTGCGCTCGATTTTTCCGATATCGACGAAGTGCGCCACTGCGTGGAGCATTGCAACCAGCTCCCGGTGCATCCGCGGCACCCCTATGTGGGCGACCTCGTCTTCACCGCGTTCTCGGGCTCGCACCAGGACGCGATCCGCAAAGGCTTCGCCCAGCAAAAGCCTGACGAGATCTGGGAAGTGCCCTACCTGCCGATCGACCCGGCCGACCTTGGCCGCAGCTACGACGCGGTGATCCGCGTCAACAGCCAGTCCGGCAAGGGCGGCATGGCCTACCTGCTGGAACAGGTGCATGGCATCTATATGCCGCGGCGCCTGCAGATCGAGTTCAGCCGCGCGGTGCAGGCAATGACCGACGAAAGCGGGCTCGAAGCCAGCGCCGACGACCTCTACGGCTTGTTCCAGCGCGAGTATCTCGAACACGCCGCGCCGTTGCGCTATGTGGGCCACCAGATGGTGTCCGATAGCGAAGGCCAGGTGGAGATCGAAGTGGCATTGCTGCGCGACGGCGAGTCCGTCAGCGTGCGCGGCCGGGGTAACGGCCCGATCGATGCGTTCGTCGGCGCCTTCGCCGGCGCGCTCGATGCGCCGGTACGTGTGATGGATTACCACGAGCACGCGCTGTCGTCCGGCGCTAATGCCGCCGCGGCTTGCTATGTGGAAGTGCGTGTTGGCGATTCCGCCACCGGCTTCGGCGCCGGCATCGATGCCAATATTGTCACGGCGTCGCTCAAGGCTGTGGTGTCCGGCGTGAACCGCCACCTGCGCGCCACCAGTCAGTCGCAACGCGAGGAAGCCCTGGCCGGCTGAGGTCCACCGAGGAAAAACCGGTGTGCCCCGCCCCCACGGGGCACACCCGGAAAGACGCCCTTGGCGGGACGCCCACGACATGCTCGTTGCTTGACTGTGTGCACAGCGTAAGGGGCGCCGGTGCCGGTTGCCACGAATATTTGCGCATGTCCTTAGAACCCCGGAGCGCGATTGGAAATGCGAAAGTCCGGCGGCTTGCCCACGATCCCGCCTGACAACCAGACAGYGGCTGTGGCGACGCTGCGACGCACATGCACACGCGCGCCGCCGATGCAGTGCTTCTTGCTTTCGGTCAAGGCTTGGCTGGGAACCCTACGCCACACTGAGCGTGAAGTTTCCCTACTACACGAGCCAACCATCATGAAGAAGCGTCTGTCCACCCGCCTTTCCACAACCGTTGTTGCTGCCATCGCCCTGCTYGGCAGCGTTGCCGCGGCGCCCGCCATGGCAGCGTCCGACGAAACCCAGGGCAACTGGATGGTGCGCCTGCGCGCCACCTATCTGGACATGGCCGACAAGTCGGACCCGATCGGCGGCGTTGGCGCATCGGACCGCATCACCGTCAACAACAAGTGGATCCCGGAACTCGACGTCACCTACTTCTTCACACCACACATCGCCGCGGAACTGGTGCTGACCGTGCCGCAGAAGCAGAACGTCTACCTCGATGGCAACAAGATCGGTTCCTTCACCCACCTGCCGCCGACGCTGCTGGTGCAATATCACTTCATCCCCAACGGTACCTTCCGCCCCTATGTGGGCGCGGGCCTGAACTTCACGCGGATCTGGGGCGCCGACATTGCCAACAACTCGCTATCGCTCGACAGCTGGAGCGTGGCGCCTGCCTTGCAGATCGGCATGGACTACAAGCTCACCAAGAACTGGTTCCTCAATGCCGACATCAAGAAGGTGTGGCTGTCGAGCGACGTCAAGGCGGCCGGCGTCAAGGTCTCGAACGTGAGCCTGGATCCGTGGCTGTTCAGCATGGGTGTGGGCTACCGCTTCTAAACACCTCGAACACATCGAACACATCGAGCCCTTCGGACGCCTCGGACGCCTCGGACGCTTTAACCGGGCTTCCAGGCGCGCGCGGCAGATCCCCCGTCAGGCCCTCGCCTGACGGGGGATCTGCCGCAATGCATCGCGATTCAAGCCGTAGAAGCGCGCGACCACGGCCATCTCGGAGCCGGCGCTGAGCAGCGCTTGCGCCGACCGCCGGCGGTGCAAGACCTGCGGGATGTTGGCGAGGAAGACGCTCGTCACCTCCGGGTCGAATTGCGTGCCTGACCCAGCCGAGACGATGGATAGCGCATCGTCGTCCGTCATGCAGGGGCGATAGCAACGCGCCTCGGTCATCGCGTCAAAGGCATCGGCAACCGCCACGATGCGAGCTGCCAGCGGGATCTCCTGGCCGGCCAGCCCACACGGATAGCCCGTGCCGTCAAAGCGCTCATGGTGGTGATGCGCGACCTGCGATGCGAGCCGCATCAGGGCATTCGAACTACCCGCAAGTAGGTTCGCGCCGATCTCGGCGTGGCGCTCGATCACCTGTCTCTCTTCGGGAAGCAACTTGCCGGGCTTGAGCAGCACGGCGTCCGGGATGGCGAGCTTGCCGACGTCGTGCGCCGGCGTGGCGAGCCGAATGCGCTCGCACTCCTCGGCACGCAGTCCGACCATTTCCGCAAGGCCGGCCGCAATCGTCGCGGTGCGAACCAGATGGCCAGAGGCATGCGGATAACGCAAGCAGCCTGCCAGCGTCAGGCTGGCCAGCGTGACGACCGCATGGTGGTTCGTAGTCATAGTTCTGAAGTGGTGCAGATCGCAACGGCACCGGCATGGCCAGGTGGATGCCATGCCGGGCAATCGCGGCATTCGCCGCATGACGGCGAATGGCATCTGGCAAAGCGCGAGATTCTATGCCTGGACTGGCATATCGCCAATAGGCAATAGCCGGTTATCGCCAGGGATCCGGTGAAACACGCGTGGCGGGCCAACGGCGCGGTGAGCGGGAACAGGGAATGCGATGGACCGCCAGTGCGAACGTACGCCAGCTCGCACGTCGATGAGAGCGCGGCACAAGAAGAAAGGCCCCGCATCACGGGGCCCCCTTGCATTGCAGCTTTCCCGAAGAAGCCCGCCTAGCGGAACGCCGGTTCGTCRAAGCTRCGCAGCTTGCGCGAGTGCAATTGTTCGGCACCACCTTCGCGCAGGATACGAATCGCTTCCAGCCCGATCGACATATGCTGGCTCACCCGCTGCCGGTAGAACGCATTCGCCATGCCCCGCAGCTTGAGCTCACCGTGCAGCGGCTTGTCGGACACGCACAGCAGCGTGCCGTATGGCACCCGCAGGCGGAAGCCGTTGGCCGCGACCGTGGCGCTCTCCATGTCGATGGCGATGGCACGTGACTGGTTGAAGCGGGCGTACAGCGCCTTGGACTTCAGCTCCCAGTTGCGGTCGTCGGTGGAAACCACCGTGCCGGTGCGCATGCGGGTTTTCATTTCATTGCCGGACAAGCCCGTCACTCGCACCACGGCCTCCTGCAGCGCGACCTGGATTTCGGCGATGGGAGGTACCGGTACCCACGGCGGCAGGTCATGATCGAGCACGTGATCGTCGCGCACATAGGCGTGCGCCAGCACGTAGTCGCCCAGTTGCTGCGAGCGGCGCAGGCCGCCGCAGTGGCCGACCATCAGCCAGCAGTGCGGACGCAGCACGGCAAGGTGGTCGGTCATGGTCTTGGCGTTGGACGGGCCCACGCCGATATTGACCAGCGTGACACCGAGCTTGTCCTCGCGCACCAGGTGATAGGCGGGCATCTGCGGCAGCGCGCGCGGACGCTGGGCGTCGTCGGGCTCGGCCGCGCCGCGCTCCTGGATCACGTCGCCGGGTTCGACGAAGCGCACGTAGCCATCGGCGCCCTGCGCATCTTCGGCCCCCATCAGCGAGCGGCCGAGCGCGATGAATTCATCGACGTAGCGCTGGTAGTTGGTGAACAGCACGAAGCGCTGGAAGTGCTGTGGCGCGGTGCCGGTGTAGTGGTAGAGACGCTGCAGCGCCAGGTCCACGCGCTCGCCGGGGAACATCGAGAGCGGCCAGGCCTCGCCCGCCACCGGCTCATAGGTACCGTTGGCGATGGCATCGTCGATGCGGCTCAGCTCGGGCAGCACGAAGGAGGCTTCCAGCTCGCGCGCCTGGGTGTAGCTGATGTCCGTGGTGGAGGCTTCGATGACGAAGGGCAGCGGGATCGGGCGCCGGCTCACGCCGACCACCACGGGCACGCGGTGGTAGCGTATCAGGCGCTCGATCTGGTCCCGGTAGTAGTCCGCCAGCAGTTCGGGCCGGGTGACCGTGGTGCCGTACACGCCGGGGTAGGCGACCGTGCCCCAGGATGGGCGGCTGTCGGTGACCATGGTTTCGAGATTGACCGAGATGCCGAGGTAGGGGTAACAGGCATGTGCCGCTGACGGCAGTGGCTGTCCCTTGGCAAAGGCATCGAAGCGCGCGCGGATGGCGCCGACCGAGGCATCGTAGATTTCACGGATGCGGGCCAGCGCGGCATCGGCATCGCTGAACTCGGCCAGCTGATCGGCCGGATGGGCGGAAGAGAAGATCGAGGCATTCATGGTGTCCATGATACCCCGCCACAGCATGGTAGCAACATGGCCTGTCGCAAATTGACGGGCCTGCGCGCGCTCGCTACACTGCCAGCAGTCTTTCGCGGCCTCGGGCCGCACTCGCCTCGAGACGCCCCCCCACAAGAAGGGCAGCGCCGAGTTGCAGTATGTGCTTGCATGGGGAGCCCTGATGGAAATCCGCAATCTGCTGCCAGAAGAAACCGAGGCAGCCAGACAACTCCTTGCGGCCAACGGGTGGGCACACCGGGTCGCCAATACGGAACGCTTCGCCCGCCTGATCGCCAACTCGCAACGGGTGGTGGTGGCGGTGGATAACGGTGAAGTCGTAGGTTTCGCGCGTGCCTTGTGCGACGACATCTCCAACGGCTATCTGTCGATGGTCGCGGTGGCACCGAGCCATCGCCGGCGCGGCATCGGGCGCGCCCTGGTGCGCCAGATCGTCGGCAACGATCCCGACATCACCTGGGTGCTACGCGCCGGACGCTCGTCCGAGGCGGCCTTCTTCGGCCAGCTAGGCTTCGTGCCTTCGCTGGTGGCCATGGAGCGCCGGCGCACCTGAGTGGCGCAAGGCGGCCGCCAAACACCTCACACGCAACGCCATGGCTTCTTCCACCGGTTGGTTTCATTGGGCATTGCTGTCGGCTGTTTTCGCCGCGCTGACGGCGATCTTTGCCAAGATCGGGCTTGAGGGCATTAATTCCGACCTCGCCACCCTGGTGCGCACCGCGGTGATCATCGTGGTGCTGAGCATCTTCGTGGTRCTGACGGGCAAGTGGAGCAACCCGCTCGCGCTGCCGCCCCGGACCTGGATCTTCCTGGTCCTGTCGGGACTGGCCACCGGYGCCTCSTGGRTSTGCTACTTCCGGGCACTGAAGATCGGCGATGCCTCGAAGGTGGCGCCGGTGGACAAGCTCAGCCTGCTGCTGGTGGCGGTGTTCGCCGTGATCTTCCTCGGCGAACGCCCCAGCCTGCGCGAGTGGGCCGGCATCGCTCTGGTGGGCGCCGGCGTGCTGGTGCTCGGGTTCAAGCGCTGAGCGGCGCCCGCGCCGCCCGGATTCCTCACCGGTCCGCGGCGCCGGCACGAAGATACGACAGCACCGGTGCCAGTTGCGGCAGCGCCGGCGCCTGCTGACAGGCGAGTGCACCAGCACACCACGGATAGGGCAGCCGCGCCAGCCAGCCGTCGAGCACGGGTTGCGCGGTGTCGGAGGGCAATACTTCCATGGCCTCGATCACGATGGCGAGGGCTTGCACGCGCGGCTTGCCCGGCCCGGAGAATTCCCATGCGTAGCTGCCGCAGCCCACACGTACGCCGCCGGTGGCCTTGTCGGTCATGCCGACCAGCCAGTCGCAGGCATAGCGCTGCGCATCCGCTGCGGGCTGGGCTTCGGCCAGGCAAAACGTGTAGACATTGTCGTAGCTCTGGCCAAAGCGCCGCACCAGCACATCGCTGATGGCGGCCAGGCCTTCGCTGCGCGCGGGGAAGGCGATGGCCGCGGACTTGACCGTCATCTCCAGCGTGGCATCGGCGGCGAAGGCCTGCGCCATCAGGTGGGGACGGTTTTCGTCCTTGGCGCGGATATAGGTGCGGATCAGCGCCTGGGGGTCGAGGGAGCCGGGAAGTCCCGAAGCGGCGGTTGCGTTCATGCTGTGCCTTGCGTACGTCCGCGCATGGCCGTGGGCCGGGGCGTGGCGAAAGTTGAGTGGGTGCCGGCATGGTAGCCCGTCTGTGGCGCCCGGGGCGCTGCGGCCCTGCCGCCAGCAAGGTTGACCTAGGGCGCGCCCCGCCCCATCCAACACATCCGATGCGCAGCGCCTAGCCCGGCAAGCTGCYGTATGCGGTTGGCTGCCAGGCCATGCCGTGCAGGTGGATCGCACGGCAAGGCGGCACGCATGGCTTACTCGGGCTGGATGTTCGCGGCCTTGATGATGCGGCCCCACTTGGCCGATTCCTGCGTCTGGAACCTCGCCAGTTCCGCCGGCGTGCTGGTGAACACTTCAGTACCGGTGGACTGGTAGAAATTGGCCGCGGTGTCACTCCTGGCGGCCTTTACCATCAGCGCGTTGAGCTTGTCCACCACCGGCTGCGGCGTTTTGGCCGGCGCGTAGGCGGCGAACCAGTAGCTCATCTCATAACCCTTGACGCCCGCCTCGTCGATGGTCGGCACATTGGGCGCAAGCGGCGAGCGGGTCTTGCCCGACACGCCCAGCGCCTTGAGCTTGCCGCTCTTGACCTGGGGTAGTCCGGTGGCGGTATCGGTGATCATCATCTGGATCTGGTTGCCCAGCAGATCCGTGACCGCGAGCGGATTGCTCTTGTAGGGCACGTGCAGCAATTGCACATGCGCCATCTGCTGGAACAGCTCGCCCGCGATACGCGAGGACGAGCTGCCGCTGCCGAAACTGAGCTTGCCCGGCTCCTTCCTGGCCAGCGCGATGAAGTCTCCCACGCTATTGACCGGCAACTGCGGGTTGACCACCATGATCTGGCCGCCACGGCCCAGTGCTGTCACCGGAACGTAGTCCTTGACCGGATCGTAAGGCAGCTTCTTGAACAGGTGCTCGTTGGCCGCATGCGTAGTGTTGCTGGTGATCAGCACGGTATAGCCGTCGGGGCTGGCCTTGGCCACGTCGCTGGCGGCGATAAAGCCGTTGGCGCCGGGCTTGTTGTCGACCACCACCGTTACCTTGGCATCCAGCGTGATGGCCTGGCCGATCGCGCGGGCTAGCTGGTCCGTCGCGCTGCCGGCGGCGAAAGGCACCACGAAGCGGATCGGCTTGTYCGGGAACTCCGCGTGCGCCGGGCCGGCCAGCAGCACGAGCGCGGCGGCGGCGATGCCGGTGACCGCCTTCAGGACGGAAGCGGGCTTGGTGTATGCGGACATCTTGGGTCTCCTGTTCGAATCTCGAATCGTTTTGATTTGTGATACGTGGTTTGTGGTTTGTCGCTTGYGGTCTGGATCCGGCGTTTCAGCCGGCGCCGGCCAGGCGCGGGGGCAAGGGAATTTCCAGTTGCAGCAGCAGGAAGGACAGCGCCTTGCCGTGCGTGTCCAGGTTGAGTGCATCGTTGACGCCGCCGTCGAGCACGCCGTCGATGACGAAGTTCATCGCCTGCAGCGAGGGCACCAGGTAGCGTCTGACCGCAGACGGCCGCCGGTAGCTGAACAGTGCCGCCACGGCGTCTTCGGTGACATGGGCGGCGAGATGGTCGAAGTCGCGCGGGTCGTAGGCGATCACGCTGATATTGGAGCGATCGCCCTTGTCGCCCGTGCGTCCGTGCGCAAGCTGATAAAGCGCGATGGTGGCTGCAGCGGCAGCCGGCGTGGCGGTATTGGAGGTGGTGGCGTTCATGGCAGCAGAGTGTGGCTTGCGGTGACGGCGCTGCGCGGCACCAGGCAGGACATGGCATTCAGGCGCGCGCGCAGCGCGGTGCGCACGCCACCGCCGCCGGCGGGTCCGCAGGTATAGAGCGCATTGACCTCGCGCAGCAGCGTTTCCGCCACGGACTTGTCCTCATGCGCCAGCGCGGCGCGCAGACGCACGTCCCGCGCCTGCGCCTCGCCGGCTTGCGGCTGTTGCAGCAGGCGGCCGCCATCGTCGGCGAACACGCTCAGCACGCCGATCAGGTCGAAGCGGATCGGCGCCGCGTGGCCCAGCAGGTCCATGCGCTTGCGCACGATCTCCGCAGCCAGGCGCGCGCGCGCCGCGGCGTTGGGGCCGGCGTACGAAATCTCGCCTTCGGCGATCCAGCCGCCTTCGTAGAACAGGTTGGCCTTGAGTTGTCCGGGCCGCTCGCGGCCGCGCACATTGCGCACGGCCACGCGGTCGGGGCCGACCTGCTCGACCGTGGCCGCGCTGATATCGGCGATCACGTCGGGCGTGAGATAGGCGGCAGGGTCATGCACCTCGTACAGCAACTGTTCCTTGACCGTGCGCAGGTCCACGCAGCCGCCGGTATCCGCCGCCTTGCCCACCTCGATATTGCCGTCTTCATCCAGGCGCACGATGGGATAGCCGACGGCGTGCACATCCGGCACGTCCTTCATGCCGGGATCGGCGAAATAGCCGCCGGTGACTTGCGCCCCGCATTCGAGCAGGTGGCCTGCCATGGTGGCGCGCGCCAGGCGATCCCAGTCCTGCCATGACCAGCCGAAATGCGCCATGGCCGGGCCGACCGCCAGGGCGGGATCGGCCACGCGGCCGCACACCACCACCTGCGCGCCGGCGGCCAGCGCATCGGCAATGCCCTGCGCCCCGATGTAGGCGTTGGCGCAAACGAAGCGCGCCTCGGGAAAATCAGGGCCGACGATCTGGCGCAGGACGGCGCGGCCGGCCTCGTGCGAAAGATCGTCGCCCTCCACCACCGCCACCCGCGGCGGCGCCAGGCCAAGCTCCGCCGCCAGTGCGCCCACGCGCTGCGCGGCGGCATGCGGATTGGCCGCGCCGAAATTGCCGACGATGGGAATGCCATTGGCCAGGCACAGCCCCAGCACGGGCGCCAGCAGCGCGTCGAGCAGCGGTTCATAGCCATGGGCGGGGTTGCCGCGGCGCGCCAGCTGGGCCAGCGCCAGCGTGCGCTCGGCCAGCGTCTCGAACATCAGCACGGCCGGACCGCCCGCTGCGATCAGGGACCGCACCACGGGCAGGGCGGCGTCGGTGCGGTCGCCGGAGAAGCCGGCGCCTGAGCCAATCAGCAGAGGAGCGGTCATAGGATGGAAGCCCGTTGATGGCCTGAGAAAAGCTTGGGTGATGAAGAAGTACGAGCCCCGATGAGCACGTCCGATGAAGTCATTCTAGACGTGTCATCCTCAACTAAAAAATGGATAATTTGGATTAATCTATCGTTTTTTCAGCTGAATTGGGCGCCTGCCAATGAACCTCTCGGTCAAACACCTGCGCGCCTTCGTGGCCTTGGTCACGCACCGCAACTTCACGCGCGCCGCGCAGGCCTGCCACCTGTCGCAATCGGCCTTCAGCGCACTTATCCAGACGCTGGAGGAACAGGCCGGTACGCGGCTGTTCGAGCGCACCACGCGGCATGTGGAACTGAGCGTGGAAGGCCGGCGCTTCGAGGAAGTGGCCACGCGCCTGCTGGCGGATTTCGAGACCGCCTTCGCGGAACTGCGCGACCACGCCGAACGCCGCAAGGGGCGGGTTTCGATTGCAGCGCTGCCCTCATTGGCCGCGGGCGACCTGCCGCCGATCCTCGCGGCCTTCCACCAGCGCTATCCCGGCATTGCCATCGAGCTGTTCGACCTGCTGGCGGACGGCTGCATCGACCTGGTACGGCGAGGCCGCGCGGACTTCGCGCTGGCGCCCGCCCCGGCGCAGGACGGCGACCTGCGCATCGAGCCCCTGGTGACGGACAGCTTCCACCTGGTTTGCCCGGCGGACCATCCGCTGGCGCGCCGCCGGCGGGTGGCCCCGCAAGCGCTTGCGGGCCTGCCCTTTATCCAGCTCTCGCGTACCAGCAGCGTGCGCCAGCACCTGGACGCCGCGCTCCATCCGCTCAAGCTTAACGGGGTGATGGAAGTAGAACACCTCGCCACCGTAGCCGCACTGGTAGCGGCGGGGCTCGGCGTGACGGTGRTGCCCGCGCTGGCGCTGTTCCAGTTCCAGCAAGAAAGCCTGGCGATCCGGCCCCTGCAATTACCCTCCCTGGTACGCGAGATATGCCTGGTGCGGCTGAAAGAGAGAGGAGACTCGGTAGCGGCAGCGGCGATGATTGAAGCCTTGCAAGCGCATTTCAGGAAAGGCGGAAGCGGCTAGGCTGCAGCGACGATGCTCTAACGGCAACAGCCTGGCCAAGACCAAAGGCGAATGTGGAACTCGCGCCTGACAAGCAAAGCCTGACGGACCGAAGCAACGCAGAGAAAAGCGCCACCGCCAGATCAACGACCTGGTGTAGCCGTGTGGAGCGCCCCCAAGGGCGGGCCGCACCAACCCGCGATGCGAAGCGAGCCGTCAAGGTGTACCAGGCCGTATGGGGCGCCTCGTCGGCAGGCAAAAAGAGCGGAAAAGAGGGACCCATGTTTGAGTATCGCCTTAAGGCGATGCGAGTTTGGGTCCCGACCACTCGGCAACGCTAGCGTCATCGACCATAGGCTGATTAGGTTCGGTAGCAAAATACCCCGGCGCAATGGCATTGACAGTCACACCATCCCGCCCGAGATCCGCCGCCATTGCCCGGGTAAGCGCATCCAGCCCCCCCTTGGTAGCGGGATAGAGCACGTCATTGGCACGCGCCACCTGCCCCGCGATCGAGCTGACATTGACAATGCGTCCATAGCCGCCGCGCCGCATCAGTTGCGCGGCGTGCCGGCACAAGGCATACGGCGCCACCAGGTTGGTCTCCAGCATCTCGCGCAGATCCGCCGCGTCCAGATGCGCCATATTGCTGCGCTTGCGCGCGCCGGCGTTGTTGACCAGGATATCGAGGCGGCCGTGCACGGCGTCGACGTGGGCAAAGGCAGCGTCGACCGCCGCTTCGTCGGTAATGTCTAGCACCAGTGGCTCGGCGCTGCCGCCGTGCCGGGCGAGCTCGGCCGCGGCGGCATGCACGCGCTCGGCATTGCGCGCCGCAACGATCACGTGCGCGCCGGCTTGCGAAAGGGCGGCGGCAATCGCCAGGCCCAGGCCTTGCGCGCCGCCGGTGACCAGCGCCACGCGGCCTTGCAGGGAAAAAAGTGAGGTAGCCATCCGGCGACTATACCGCAGCGCGCCGGCGGGGCGCTGCGGCCGGACCCTTCGCTCAGCGGATCAGTTTGCCCGTCGACGACACGATCGACATCTCCACGAATGACGACCCGGTATGCCGCGTCGGGCTATAGCTGATCAGGATCCCGCCCAGGTCAAAGTCGCGCAGGCTCTCCAGCGCGCCGACCAGCCGCTCGCGGGTCAGATCCGGCCCCGCGCGACGCAAGCCCTCCACCAGCACCTTGGCCGACATAAAGCCCTCCATGCCGGCATTGCTGGGCTCCACGCCTTGCTGCCGGGCCTGGCTGCGATATTCGCTGGCAATGCTCATCTGGCTGGAATTGGTGCCCGGCACCACCTGCGTGATGATCAGCCCGCGCGCGTCCTCGCCCAGCTCCTTGATGAAGGAATCGGCCGCGTTGTTGGACAGCGTGACGAACTGCGCCTGGCTGCCGCCGCGGCGCAGTTCCTTGATCAGGCGCGCGGCCTCGGAGCCTGAGCCGATCACCAGCACGGCCTGCGGATTCGCCTTGTTGATGGCGGTGACGCCAGCCTGGATATCGCCCATTGGGCGGGCAAACGAGGCGCTTGCGGCAGGCTGTACGCCGCGCGCCTGCAGCGCGGTGCTGAAGCCCTCGAACACGTCCTGGCCAAAGCCGTCATTGGCGTAGAAGATGGCGATGCGGGTCATGCCCGTGGTGGCAAGATGGTTGATCGCGCGGGCGACTTCATCCTGGTATTTGGCGCGCACGTTGAATACGTAGCGGCTGACCGGACGATGCAGCGTGATGGCGCCGGTAAGCGGTGCCACCAGCGGCACCTTCTCGGCCTGGATGATGGGCAGGATGCTTTCGTTCTGCGGCGTGCCGCGCACCATGAAGAGCGCGAACACCTTGTCCTCCTGGACCAGCTTGCGCACATTGTCGGGGGTGCGCTTGGCATCGAAGCCGTCGTCGTAGGTCACCAGCTCGATCCGGCGGCCTCCCACGCCGCCGTTGGCGTTGACCGTCTTCAGGTAGACCTGCGCCCCGGCGATCTGCTCCTTGACCGAGCCCGCCACCGGCCCTGTCACGCCGGCCGACTGCCCGATCCGGATCGCGGTCTTGCTGACCCCCGGCTCCGCCTGCGCCACCGGCGCGCCCAATCCCAGCGCCGCGGCCAGCAGGCCGCACGCGATCCATTTTGTTTTCATCTCCGACCCCTCGTTCGCTTACGAATCTTTTGCTTTGTCATGCGCGCCACGAATGGGCGCGGCGACAAGCAAATTACCTCAAAGCGGCGCCATTCTGCAAATCGCTGTTGCAAAAGTCATCACAGCGGCATCGAACGGCAGCTCGGGAAGGAATCGGGTATGGCAGGGAAAAGCAGGGTCGGAGCGCACAAGGGCAGGCGGCCCGCAGGCCGCCATGCCCCCGCATTGGCCGGTCCCCGTTCAGGGGAAGGCGGGTATGGCCGGGTCCATCCCGGCGAAGCGGGCTTCCGGATGGGACTGTTGCAGCAGCGCTTCGATTTCCTCAACGCGGCCACGCGGTACGTCCACCATCAGCAGGATCTTGCCTTCCTCAATGTCTTTCTCGAAGGTCTTGTGCCGGCTGTTGGGCGCTGAGCAGCCGATCATGCTGGACGCCCAGGCGCCGAACACCGCGCCGAGCACTGCCAGCACACCGACCAGGCCCCATTGCGGGGTCTCGCTGACGATGGGAAACAGGGCGACCAGTGCCCCGGCCACGATGCCGATGCCGCCGCCAACCATCAGGCCCATTTCCGCAGCATGCACGATGTCGGAAGTCTGGAACAGGTTGGCTTCATGCAGGCCAGTCATATCGGCGCCATCGCGCGCGATGAAGTGGATATGACTGTTCTCGACGCGAGCCAGCAGCAGATCGTCCATGGTGCGGCGGGCGCTCGCCAGATCGGGCAACAACCAGAAGATGCGTTTGCGCATGACTCTCTCCTCGCTTCAGGCCGTTTCGCGGCCATTTCGGGTCATCCCGGCAGCGGTGTGCATGCGGAGTCGCCTTCACGCAGTCACGGAAAACATGGAGGTGGAGGTGCATCCGTATCCGCCCAGGGGACGGGGTAACTCATTTGTACGCCAGTCGCGCGGCAAGCGCAAGGCGATGACCACGGCATGCCTACCGCGCATCACGTGGCGTCTCATCCGTCGAATTCGCGCATGTCACCAGCCCTCAGAAAGTGATTGGCAGGCGCACCGTGACCTGCAGATCCGGGGTATCGCGCGTCAGTCCCGCGCCGACCGATACATTCAGCGTATAGCGGCTGTTGAAGCGATACGAATAACCCACCAGCAAGGTGCCCTGCGTGATGCGCACCGAGCCGGGCACGGTCTGGCCATTTTGCTTGGTCGGCCAGATGATGCTCTGGTCGTAGCCGATACTGAACGACGCATGCTCGTTGAGCGACAGGCCCATGCCGAAGTTAAAGCCAAAGATATCGCCCGGCGCGATCTTGCCGAGATTCTCCTGCTGCCCGTTGAGCACGGTGCGGCTGACATTGTCCCGCGCGAAGTTGTGCAGGTAGCTGAAGGTACCGAAGAACACCGCCGGATCCGTGGGCAGCAGCCACGTAATGCCCGGCTGTATCGCCTGGAAGCCGGTGCCGGTGGGCAGCCCGAGCGGCAAGCCCGTGCCGGTTGTATTGCCCACGCAACGTGTCACGCAGTCGGTCACGACGTCGAAGGGGCTTTTGCCGGTATTGGACTTGTAGCGCAGCCAGCCGATGAAGTACGGCATTTTCTCGTTGCCGTAGTTGAGCTGGTAGCGCACGGTGGCTTCCACGTCGCCCAGGCCCTGGCCACTGGCATTAAAGACGTTGTCGACCGCTGTGCCGGTAAAGACTTCGCGGCTGATGGTGGAGCCCGAGGTCTGCACGTAGGGCACCTTGACCTCGAGTTCGAGCCGCTTGGTCACGCCATAGCGCAGCGCAGCCTGCTCGATATAGGTTGAGGTCTTGACCTCGCGGACATCGATCAGCCCGATCAGGATGGCGGGAATGATCGTGTAGCCGACCAGCGCCACACGGTTGTTCGACGAATAGCCATACTGAAAGCTCGGCTCGAGCACGAACTTGCCCGCGGGCGTGAGTACGCCAGGCTGGTCGAAAATCGGTGCAATCGCAGGTGGAGCGGTGTCGGCCTCGGGCGGTTTGCCCACCGGCTGCTCGTCGCCGGCCTGCGCAACCTGGCTGTCGGCTGCTGGCTGTGCCGGCGTTGCGCCTTGCTGCGCCTGCGTGGCGCCTTCCTGCGGCACATTGGCGGTATTAGGCAGGGCTTGCGTGCCTGCCGCGCCGGCGGCGGCCGCCGCGGCATTGGTGGCGGTGTCGCCGGGTGTCACGCCGCCGGTGCCTGGCGCGCGCTGGCCGCCGCGCTTTCTCGCCAGCACTTCGGGACCCAGCACACTGCGCAACTCGCGGATGGTGGCCTCTTGTTCCGCCATTGCCCGCTTCATCTGCTCCAGTGTCGCGGCCTGCTCTGTCACCTCGCGCTTGAGCGCATCCAGCTTCGCCGCCGTTGGTCCCTCGTCAGGCGGGGTCTGGCCGTGTGCCATCCCGCCCAGCAACAGCAATGTCGAGCACCCTGCCTGCCGGATGCCGCGCAGCGACTTTTTATTCATTTCGCCTTCCTCCCCCGGACGGCGGACTGCTTCGTACAGGAGTCCGCAACCTGCTTAACGCATACTGCCCCTCTCGTTGCACGTACTACCAATCGCCTGCAGGTATTCAGTGCCGGCTCGCGGCACTCTGCAATGCACTGTTCAATGCTGAATTAGCCACCTGGGCGCGGAATGCCTGCAGGGTGTTCACGCCTGCATTGATGGTCACCAGGTTCTGGATCGACTGGTTGTTCAGCGAGTTTTGAATCACCGTGGCAGGTGTGCCTGCCAGCATGCTGGAGGCGACGCTATTGCCCGGCCCGTTTTGTATCAGGCTTAGTGCGCCGTTGGTTGTCACCACGGCGCCACCCGCCGCTATCGCCGTGGCAGGCAGGCTGGTCACCGATGCGCCCGGACTGCCGGTCGCGCTGGCGCTGGTGCCTGTACTGCTACTGCTGCTTCCCGTGCTGCTGCTGCCATTCGCGCCGGTCGCGGTTACCGGGTTGCCGGCCAGCGCGTTGTTCACGGCTGCGCTGGCCATGGCCGCCGCACCTGCAGCCCCACCGAGCGCCGTGGCCAGGCGGCTGGCCTGGTCGGCGGTGATGCGGCTCACATCGGGAATAGTAAGGCTGGTTGCCACCACCAGGGCACCGTTGATGTACACGGCGCGTTCGATACCGAACGAAACTTGCAAGCCGGCGCCCACGTCGAACCCGCCACGCAAATCGTCAAGCCGCTCTTGCGCGACCGGCTTCCAACTCGCCATGGTGCTGCGCGCGGCATGTGTGGGCGATGTTCCGACAGCCGCCAGCGTCACGGCAGGCGTTGCCGGGGCAGCGGCGCCGGCTGCATCTGGCGACTGGCTCGCGGCGGCGAAACCGCCCCGCAGGTCTTCCAGCCGTTCCGACGCTACCGGCTTCGGCGCGCCCGCGCTGCTGCGTACCGCAAGCCGGCGAGGCGCGCTGGCGGCGGCCAGGACGGGATTGCCGGTTTCGGCCTGCCGCTCCACCGGCGGCGCCAAGTCGGCAGCATCGGGGGCATCGGCCGCGCCGAGGGTGGCGCGGCCATCTGCCGGACGGTCAGCCGGCTCCGCCACGGCGAGGGGGTCTTGCGAGACCGGCGTCCGGCCGGCCATGCTGCCAAGTGCCGCAGCCAGGTAAGGGTTGTGGGTTTCCGCCTGCATTGCGGGCGGTGCCGTGAAGCCGGCAGGGTCGGTCGCACCGAGCGTGCCGAGCGCCTCGATCCCCGTGCCTTCGTCGGCCCGCACCGGCCCGGCGCAGGCAAGGCCCGCGCCGAGCAACATGACGGCAGTGGCCGAACCGGCGCTACTGCGGCGATGCTGCGCGGACTTTGAGGATGTCTGGAACATGGTACGTTCCTTAGAAGTCGCTACCGCCATGCGAAGGCATGACGGTGAAGAACAGACTATCCCGGTTGATACCCATCGAATAAGGGCCGCTCGGCGCTACACGCCAGTCGGCCGCCAGGTTGAAGCGAGCGGATTCCTCGCGGTTGTGGATGACGAACAGCAACTGGCTGTCCCAGATCCGCTCAAAGTGCTCACGCGACAGCGCGCGCGTGCCAAGCGCCGGGTCGCCGACCAGCACACGGTCGCCGTGCACCCCCTTGACCACGACAAAATGGTGATACCCGTTCTCCACCACCAGTACGATGGCGGGGATCTGGGTTTCCTCCAGCTTGGACAGGGGCAATTCATAGCCATCGGCAAGAAAGCCGCGCGACTCCAGGAAGCGCTTCATGTCCAGCAGCGAGAACCCCTCCTGCCGGATCTTGGCCTGGTCGCCGTTGACATACATGTTCTGGAACACCGTCTGCTCACTGACCGGAAAGCCATACTGGTAAGTGAGCAGCGTTGCTACCGCGGCAGAGCCGCAACTGAAGTCGTATTGCTGGCGGATGGTGGTCTTGTACCGTGCCTCCTTGAGGCTGGTCACCCGCACGTTGTAGTAGTTTCCGCCATCGCCTGGCACGTATATGTAGTCGGCCCACGCCACGGACACGCCGGCCGAAGCCAGCAAGAGCGTAGCCTGCAGAAGCAGCTTTCGCAGCATCATGGCTTGAACTGGATATTGACGATGGTAGCGTTCTGGATCAGCACGTTGGCGCCCGAGTTCTGGATGACAGTGGGCAGACCCGCGGCGCTGGCGAAAGAGCCTTCGGCAATGCTGTTGGAGCCGCTGATCATGCGGTTCACGCTGTTATCCGCCACGGTGCCGCCGAGGCGCATGTCGTTGACCACCAGTTCGGATCCGCCGCGGATACCTTCGAGCTTGTCGCTGGCGACGGGTTTGCCGAGATCGGCAAAGATGCCGCGCCGAGCGCCACCCACCACGGCAGCGGGAGTCTGATCCGGCGCCGCCGCGCTGGTGTTCATGGCGGTTCCGGTGTTGGCCGCAGGCACTGCGGCTGATGGCCCGGCGGGCTGCGGCCCGGCAAAGGCTTGCAGGCCAGGCCAGACCAGGATTGCTGTCGTGACCAGGGTGACAGCGGAGCGGACCGATCGCATGTTGGTGTCTCCTTCAGCCTCTTGCGTGCCGTCCCCATCCAGACGATCACACCGGAAGCGAGTGGACGCTTCGTCGAATGGGCACCCCGGCAGCGCACGATGCGCCGGGATGCCCTGAGTTGCCGGAGTCAAGCTGTGCCGGCGGGACGTGCGCGCGGGCCATCCACCCGCAGCGCACGCCACCACCACGCACGCGCCTTACTTGCCGACCGCCAGGTTGGCCTGGACGTTGACGCTTTGTTGCACCAGCGAAGCGAAGCCGCTGTTTTGGTTGGCGATCATGATGCCCGCTGCCGACTGACCGACGCTGGTCATGGTGTTGGACATATTGAAGGTGCCAGCATCGACGTAGTTGGTGCCGCCGGCGCCGCCAGCTCCACCCACTGCGCCATTGCCGGTACCGCCAGTGCCGCCATTGCCCACGCCGCCAGCGCCACCGGCGCCGGAAGCCGCGCCAACCGCGCCAGCGCCTGCCGTTGCGCTGCCGTTGGTGGCCTGGGTGGTAGCACTGCCGTTGGCTGCGCTGCCGCCGCCGCCGCCGCTACCGGCCAGGCTGGTTTGGGTACCACCCGCGCCACCCGTGCCGGTGCCTGCGCCGCCGGAAGCCGTTGCCGCGCCGCCTGTGCCCGCACCACCTGCACCGCCAAGCCCGGTACCGGCACCGCCGGTCGGGCTGGATGCGCCGGATGTCGCCGCACCGCCTGCACCGCCGGTCGCGGTACCTGCGCCTGCCGTGGCTGTGGTCGTGCCGCCAGTGCCGGCACCGCCTGCACCTGCCGTGCTACTGCCACCGCCGCCACCGGCGCCAAAGCCCCAGCGGCCACCGTTGCCGCCGCTGCCGGCAGCCGATCCGCTGCTGCCGCCCTTGCCGGCACTCAGGCTGCCGGCGCTACCGCCGGCGGCACCTGCGCTGCCGCCCTTGCCGGAGCCTGCGAGGCTGGCACCCAGCGAGTCGCCGCCGGAGCCCTTGGCACTGCCGCCGCGGGCACCCACGCCGACGCTGGCGCTAAGCGCATCGCCGCCAGAGCCCTTGCCGTTGCCGCCGTCTCCGGCCCAGCCGATGGCCTTGCCGCCATTGCCGCCGTCACCAGCATTGGCGCTGCCGTTGCTGGCAGCACCCGCGGTGGCGCTACCGTTGCTAGCGGAACCGCCGCTACCGCCGCTGCCGCCGTTGCCGCTGTTGCCACCGTTGCCGCCAGAGCCACCGTAGCCGGCGCCGCCATGACCGGAACCGCCCTTGCCACCGGCGCCGCCATTGGCGTTACCGTTGTTGGTGGCGACATTGCCGATGTTGCCAATCGAAATGCCGCTCACCGAGCCCGAGAGCTTGCTGATGGCAATTGCCTTGCTGGTATTGAAGGAGTTGGTGAAAGCGGCGTTGGCCGTGCCGCCGTTGTTCGCGCCGGCATTGCCATAGCCTTCATCGAAAGTGACCCGGCCCCGGTTATCGGCGTTGTTCTTGGTTGTGGTATTGGTGGTGTTCCTGGTAGAAGTTTTGGTGGATGTCCTCGAGTGATAGCTGTTGTCTTGCGAGGCCGATGAGTTTTCGTTCGCCGCCGCGCCGCCGCCGGACTGGGTGGAAGTTGCAGTGGCTGTCTGCGTGGTACTGCGCGTTTCCTCGCCATTGTTGTTCGTCGGGTTAGCCATCGCCTGACCGCCTGCCCCAAGGGCCAAAGCAATCGCCGACGCAAGTAAGGTCTTTTTCATACAAAGCTCCCAGGAGAATTTCACAGCGGCTCAGCCTCTCGCCAGCGCTCGGGGAGAACGATGGCTGGAGGCCCGGGTCCGGCACTCGGCCAAACCAGCCTCTCTTTCCGCATAATCGGTGCCAGGCAAATGTCTCAAACTTGTAAACCCTTGCAATACAAGGGCTACAAAGGCATGCCCTCAACCTTTATCTGGCTTGCAGAGGACGCGCGGCGGTGCCGCCGCTGTGAACCGCACACGACATGTCACATGGCTGTGACAAGGCCCGACGCGCTACATGGCAGAGAGTTCCCCATGGCAGCGAAAACTCCGCCTGCTATCAGGCCTTTAGCGCGGTTCCCAAGGAAAACCCTAGGTTGCCCATGCTGTATCACGAGTGAAACACACGTCCCGCCGGTGCACTGGTCGTCGCTCGTCGCCACGTTCCCTACTTCGGATGAGACGCTGCGTGATAGCCCCGCGCGTCCGCCCCGGCGCGGTGGAAAGAAGACATTGCGAGGGATCAACACGCCGAATGCTGCATATCCGCTGCATGCACGCAACGCCCCAGGGCCATTCGGGGATCGAATAACGCACAACTGGCGACATGACTAGGCTCTATGTCTGATTTAAAGTACATTAAGGCTATCTGAGACTTGTCACCTATTCGCAAGGGAAACCATGAGTGAAGCCGTCGTTCCCCTGTATCACCAGATTTACGTGGTACTACGCCAACAGATTGTGGAAGGCCGTTTCGGTCAAGGCCCTTTGCCGGGCGAAATCGACCTCGCCAAGCAGTTTCACGCATCGCGCGTGACCATGCGCCGCGTCTTCGACCGCCTGGTGCAGGAAGGCCTGGTACGCCGCCATCGCGGCCTAGGCACATTCGTCAATCCGCACCCGATCAAGCCGGTTACGGTCGGCGACCGCCCCGGCAGCCTGCTCGACAACATCATCGACATGGGGCAGAAAACCTCGGTCAAGGTGATATCGATCGACGACGTCCACGCCACCCCGGAAGTCGCCGACGCGCTCGGGCTGCAACCAGGCGACCCGGTGGTCAAGGTGGTGCGCGTGCGCCACTATGGCAGCCGCCCGCTATCGCATATCACCACCTATCTTCCGGCCGACCTGGGGCGCGGCCTCAATCGCAAGGATCTCGAAAGCACGCCGATGCTGCGCCTGCTCGAAGGCTCGGGCGTGCAGCTGGGGCGCGCCAGCCAGACGCTGTCGGCCCGGCTGGCCGACGTGGTGGTAGCGCCATTGCTTGACGTGCCCGTGGGCGGCGCGCTGCTGGCGGTGCGCCGCGTGGTGCTGGACAAGGCTGGCCGCCCGGTGCAGTTCCTGCTCGGCCAATACCGGCCGGACCGCTATGAATACCGCATGGAGCTCTCCCCCGCGGGCGGCGACAGCGCCAATGTCTGGGTGGAAAGCGAAGCGCGAACAGGGCTGCGCGAGTAAGAAAAGCGAGCGATACTGCACGCTCACGATCTTTCCAGAAGGAAACCGCGATGCCTGCTCCCAGCACGGGCCGACCTTTCTCCCATGCGCTTGCCACCCCCTCGCGCCGCAAGGCGATGTACGGCCTGCTTGGCGCCGCCGTCAGTGTTGCGCTGCTAGCGCACGCGCCGGTAGCGCGCGCCGAGATCGCCGGCGGCAAACCCATCCGCATCCTGGTGGGGGCGCCCGCCGGGGGCACCACGGATACGCTGGCGCGCACCATCGCCCAGGAGATGTCCCGCGAACTGGATCAGTCCGTGGTGGTGGAGAATCGCCCGGGTGCGGGCGGCAATATCGCCGCCGACCAGGTGGCCAAGAGCGCGCCCGACGGCACCACCCTGCTGATGAGCTTCACCAGCCACACCATCAACGCCACGCTGTACAAGAAGCTGCCCTTCGACCCGATCCAGGATTTCACGCCGATCACGATGGTGGCCACCGTCCCGAGCGTACTGGTGGCCACGCCCAGCCTGCCTGCCAACAACATCCCGGAACTGATCCAGCTGGCCAGGAGCAAACCCGGCAAGCTGAACTTTGCGATCGGCTCGGTGGGTTCGTCGGTTCACCTGGCTGGCGACATGTTCAAGATGATGACTGGCACCTATATCGTCAACATTCCTTACAAGGGCACCGCGCCCGCCATCACCGACCTGCTATCTGGCCATGTCGACCTGATGTTCGCAAGTACCTTCAATGTGCTGCCGCATGTCAAGACCGGCAAGCTCAAGGTGCTGGGCGTGACCAGCGCCGCGCCGCTGCCGCAGTTCCCCGGCGTGGCGCCGATCGGTGCCACCGTCAAGGGATTCGAGTCGAGCGCCTGGTTTGGCCTGTTCGGCCCCGCCGGCCTTACGCCCGACGTGCTGCAGGCGCTTTACCAGGCCGCCCGCAAGGGTCTCGACACACCCGCGGTGCGCAAGCGCCTGGAGACCGACGGCGCGCAGCCGGTCGGCAATCCGCCGGAAGCCTTTGCCGCCTTCGTGCGCAATGACGTGAAGCACTGGGCCAAGGTGGTCAAATATTCGGGAGCCACGCCGGAATGAAGCCGCTAGCCGGGCCCGCCCACGCACCCGCCACGCTGGCGCAGAAGCTGGTTGCGCGGGCTGCCGGGCTCGATGCGGTCACGCCGGGCACGGTGGTGACATGCCGGGTCGACCTTGCCATGTCGCACGATTCGAGCGGCCCGCGCCGGGTGGCGCCGCTGCTGCGCGAGCTGGGGGCGAAGGTCTGGGATCCGGAGCGCTATGTCATAGTGACCGACCACTACCTGCCCGCGGCCGATCCCGAGGCCGAGGCGATCGTCCGCTTCACCCGCGACTGGGTGGGCGAGGCGCGCCTTCCCCATTTCATCGACGGCGAGGGCATCTGCCACGTGGTGCTGCCTGAGCATGGCCACGTGCTGCCGGGACGCTTCATCGTGGGCGGCGACAGCCATAGCCCGACCGGCGGCGCCTTCGGTGCCTATATGTTCGGCATTGGCGCCACCGAGATGGCGGGCGTGGTGGCCACGGGCGAGATCTGGCTGCGCGTGCCGCACACTATCCGCCTGCAATGGGACGGCAAGCTTGGCGACGGCGTCTGCGCCAAGGACATCATGCTGTTCCTGTGCGGCCAGCTTGGACTCGACGGCGGCCGCTACGAGGCGATCGAATACACCGGCACGGCCGTGGCGGCGCTGCCCATGCAGGAGCGCATGACGCTGACCAATATGAGTGCGGAACTCGGCGCGCAGACCGGCCTGATCGCACCGGATGCCACCACGATGGCCTGGCTGGCGGAAGCGGGGGTGCCCGCCGCCACGCTCGACGCCATCGCGCTTGCGCACTGGCGCACCGAGCCCGGAGCCGCCGTGCTGGCCAGCCACCGCTTCGACGCGGCCGCGCTGGAGCCGCAGGTGGCCGCGCCGCATTCGCCGGCCAACACCGGCCCCGTCGGCCAGGCTGCCGGACAGCCCGTGGACATCGCCTACCTGGGCGCTTGCACCGGCGCCAAACTGGAAGACATGCGCATGGCCGCCAGCGTGCTGCGTGGCCGGCGCGTGGCGCCCGGCGTGAGCCTGCAACTGGCGCCCGCCTCGCTGCGCGACCAGCGCCAGGCCGAGCGCGAGGGCACGCTGGCCATCCTGCTGGATGCCGGTGCGCAATTGCTGCCCAATGCATGCAACGCGTGCGCGGGCTATGGCCCGTCCCGCTTCCCGGCCAACAGCCGCGCCATTGCCTCCACCGCGCGCAATTTTGCCGGCCGCATGGGCGACAGCGGCAGCGCGGTCTGGCTGGCTTCGCCGCTGACCGTGGCGGCATCCGCCGTCACCGGCAGCATCTCCGACCCGCGAGCATTGTTGCCATGAGTCCGGTACCCGTCCCGCCCCTGCCCGGTGGCCGCATCTGGCGCTTTGGCGACAACGTCGATACCGACCAGATGGCGCCCGGTATCCATATGAAGGGGGGCGTCAAGGAGATCGCCCGTCATTGCCTGGCCGGGCTGCGTCCCGAGTTTCCGGCCATGGCGCGCCCCGGCGACCTGCTGGTGGCCGGGCGCAATTTCGGCGTGGGTTCCTCGCGCGAGCAGGCGCCGCAGGCGCTGCGCGAGCTTGGCCTGGCCGCGGTGATCGCGCCGTCCTTTGCCGGCCTGTTCTACCGCAATGCCATCAACCTCGGCCTGCCGGTGCTGACCTGCCCCGACACCACGCGGCTGGTGGATGGAGGGCTGGCGCGGCTCGAGCTGGACGGGGCTTGCCTGCTGCTGCCCGACGGCAGCCGCGTGGCGTGCGAACCGATTCCCGATTTCCTGCGTACCCTGCTGCGGGCCGGCGGGCTGGTGCCGCACCTGAAGGCCAGGCTGGCGGCGCAGCGTTGAGCCGCCGGCGGCCCGGGTTCACGCCGGGCGCCCGCAGGCGCACTGGCGCAGCAAGGCCATGACTTCCTCATCCGTGGTCTGGCGGAAATCCAGGTAGAAAGCGCTCACGGCGCCAAAGCTGGCCGGCACGTTCAGGCAGACCACCTGGTCCGCCGCCGCGCGCAGGCTGTCCAGGCCTTCCTCCGAGGCAACCGGCACCGCGGCCACCACCTGCTTCGCGCCCGCGCGGCGCACACCTTCCAGCGCTGCGCGCATGGTCGCGCCGGTGGCCACGCCATCGTCCACCACGATCACGGTATGGCCGGCCAGGGCAGGCACGCTCGCGCCGCCGCGATAGCGTTGCTGCCGGCGCGCGATCTCGTCGAGCTGGCGCCCGCGCTCGGCGTCGAAGGTGCCGCTATCGAGGGCGCGTCGTGTCCAGCGGTCGTCGTTGGCCACGGTATATGGAGCGTTACCGGCGGCGTCGCCCTCCACCACGGCACCCAGTGCCAGTTCCGGGTAGCCGGGCGCGCCGATCTTGCGCACCAGCAGGATATCGAGCCGCCCTTCCAGGATGAGAGCCACCTCGAAGGCGACAGGCACGCCGCCGCGCGGCAGGGCCAGCACCAGCGGCGGCTCGCACTGCGCGGCGGCGCCAAATCCGAGCCCCGCCAGGTGCCGGCCAAGGAAGATCCCGGCTTCGCGGCGATCGGCAAAGCATGGCGGCAACGGCATAACGCTGGACATGGCTGGCTCCTGCAGTGAGTCGGTCGGGCCGGGTTGCGGCAGGCCAGTGCCGTGGCAACGCTACCCGCGGCGCACGGCTTCGGGGCAGCGCGGCAGTGGCGTGCCCTAGCCAAATATAGACGGAGAAGGCGGGCGAATCGAGGTGTCCGGCGAGGTGTCCAGCGATACCGCGCACGACGCTGACATCGCCCCGGGTGCGGCCTGGCGTCCGCCTTGGCGGCGAAGGGCGAGGAGCGCACCTTTGCCTCGGCAAACAATCGCAGCACGGGGAAACGGCGCGTGGGACGGAAAAGGCACCACGGTCACATCACGGACGCCGCGAAGGCGCGCCACGTGATGCCAGCGTCCCCGCTGGCCCGTGGGAGGGTGCGATTGGGCGCGATTCCGCAACAGTGTATTTTGCCGGGCCTGGATTTTCTTTCGCGCGCATCTGGATAAGATGGCTCGCAACGATGGCAGCCAGCCGGCTCGCCATTTCACCAGCGCCAGCCATGCCGGTTGTTTACCGCGCGGCGCGACAGTCAGGACAGCCAGGATCAGCGAGAACGCACATGAGCACGCACCACAAATCCAGTCACGAAACCCAACGCACGGATCACGCCGCCACGGATGCGAGCAGTCTTGGCCTCGACATCCCTTTCGGCTCGCTTGATGCCGCGGCGCTGGCCGAACTGCCATATACCTTCCGCCCGGCCGGCACCTTCACGCGCTACTACAACGAGTGTTTTAGTTAAGCCCGGCTGTGCCCCGGGCCGGGCGACCTGCCCGGCCCGGCAGGCGCGGACTCCCGGTATCAGCGGGTACGCTTGGCATCTTCCTTGGCGTCACCGTAAGCGGCCTGCGTCTTGCCGGCTATCTGCTGCGCCTTGCCCTTGACCTCGGTAGTGGCGCTGCCCGTCACCTTTCCGGCGACCTCCTTCATCTTGCCCTTGGCTTCCTCGATACGGCCCTTCACTTGATCCTTGTTCATTGTCGGCTCCGGTTAGCGACGATACGGGATTAAGCCGCCCCCAGGCATCGGACTAAGGCTGGCTGCCGTGCCCGCGCCGCGTCCACATGCATGGACCAGGGGGCGCTGGTACCAGCTTAGGCAACCGCAGCCCCGTCGCCTGTCAGGCGGTGGCTGTATGCCATGTAGGACGAGTGCCCATCCATCAGGCAATCGCCTGGAAATGAAAAGAGGGAAGAGGAAAGAGGAAAAGAGCGCCTCGCGTTGCGACGCGAGGCACTGGCCGGCAAGGGGATTCCGGCAGGGAGTCGCATAGCCCGACGGGGAAGTGAGGCTATGCCCGAATTCTATATCATTTTTATCATTTGTTGGTATGCAATATGTTTCATATTTGCACTAAAAATAGTCTGCCGGTGCCAGATCACGTGCGTTCCGCCACGCCCAATACCTCGCCACGCGGGCCTGGTGGCGGCGTGACGCGTTCCAGGTGCGCCGGCAGCCAGTCGCGCAGCGCAGCCAGCGTCATCGGCCGCGCGAAGTAATAGCCTTGCCCCAGGCGCACGCCCTTGCCGGCCAGTTGCGCGCGCTGTGCCTCGCACTCGATGCCTTCGGCCACGACCGCAAGGTCAAGCGCATGGGCAAAGTTGAGGGTGACGTCKACAATCTGGCCACTGACCTTGTCGTCCTGATCGGCTTGCACAAAGATGCGGTCGAGCTTGAGGAAATCCACTTCGAACTGCTTGAAGTACGCCAGGCCGCAGTAGCCGGTGCCGAAGTCGTCCACGGCCAGCTTGATGCCGCGTGCCTTGGCACGCTGGATCGCGCTGCGCTGATGCTCCACCAGCGAAACCGCATCGCGTTCGGTGATTTCCAGCACCGGGGTGATATTGGCGCGCAGCAGCGCGAACAGCGGCGCATCGTCGGCCCAGAAGCCCACATCGTCGAAATGCTCGTTGGTGATGTTGAACGCGAGATGGAAGGCCGGGGGCAACACAAGCGACTCGAGGTCGCGCAGGACGCGGGGAATCAGGTCCAGGGTCAGCGCAACCGCCAGGCGCTGTTGCTCGATCGCCGGGATGAATTGCTCCGGCTCAAGCAGGCCGCGCCGCGGGTGTTCCCAGCGCGCCAATACTTCCACCCCCGTGCACAGCCTGCTTTCGAGATCGACCACTGGCTGGTAATAGGGGATGAATTCACCGCGGCGCAGCCCGCGCCGCAACTCCGCGGCGAAGGAGCGGCGCGCCGCGCGGCGCGAATGCAGCGCAAACACCGCCAGCGCGGCAAAGCCGGCGGTCAGCGGTAGCAGCACCAGGTATTTGAGGCTCTCATGCAGCACAAGACTGCGCGACGCGCTGGCGATCACGGCGATCGGGTGTCCCTCCAGTCGCCGGATATCGACGATACCGCGCGCGGCTGCCTGCGCGGCATCCCGCCTGACCAGCGTTGGCGCGCCGGCTGCCGCGGCCGCCTCACCCGCCGCGGGATCGCCGGCGTTGAGCATGAAGCGCGTGCCCGCCACCTCGATCGCGATATCGGGAAACCCCAGCTTGCCGGCCGAATGCACCATGTCGGCCAGGTAGCGTCCTTCCACCCAGACCAGCACGCCGTTGCCGGGAGCAGTACCAAAGAACACCGCCAGGGCCGTGTTGCTGCCGCGATAGGGTCTGGCGAGCCGGTATTGCAGGCCGGGCTGCCAGTTCAGCAGCTCACTCAGCGGCACCGCGATCTCACCCTGCACAGCCGAGCAATAGCGCATGCCGCGCGACACCAGCACGACGTCGCGGACATAGGCGGTATAGGCGCCCTGCTCCTGCAACTGGCGCGCCACGCTGTGGCAGGGCGCGCCCACCAGCGCACGATCCTGATAGGCGACGCCAAGCGTATCGGCAAGCGCAAACTCAAGGTTGTCGCGCACCGCCGAGGACACTCCCGCCACGCGTTCGCGGGCATCGTGCGCAGCCAGCAGCGCGATCAGCCATAGCGCCAGGCAGGCGCCCAGCAATGCCGCCAGCAAAGCGGCCCGGCGTCCTGCCGACTGGCCAGGTTCGCCCCACAGCCAGCGCCTCATGTTGCCGCCGGCAGGCTGAGAGTGACCACGGTGCCCTTGCCCAGTTCGCTGCTCAGCGTGATCTGACCCTGATGCACGGCCACGATTTCCCGCACGATCGCCAGGCCCAGGCCGTTCCCCGTTGTATTTCCCTGCCGGTTGGCCCGGTAAAAATTGTCGAACGCCAATCCGGCTTCTTCCTTCGTCATGCCGATACCTCGATCCTCGACCCGAACCGACACCTTGTCCTGCCCTTGCGCCAGCGGTGCGACGGTGACAGTGACTTCTTCTTTGCCGTCAGAATACTTCAGCGCGTTCTCAATGAGGTTACGCACCGCCTGCGTCAATTGCGCGCGGTCCGCCAGTACATGAAGCGGCGCGTTGGCAGCGATCACATGCACCCTGCCCTGCTCGGCGAACTCGGCCGCCACAGTCTCGCGCACAAGCGCGGCCACCTCCACGCGCTCGCGCTCCAGCAAGCCTCTGCTGCGGGCTTCGATGCGGGCCAGGTCGAGCAGGTCGGACAGCAGGGCATTGAGCTGCCTGGCCCGGGCATGGATGGCGTGGTAGATGCCGCTGCGCCGATCCGGCGCCACGACACCGGCGCTCAGCAGCTCGGCGTAGCCGGCGATGCCCGCCACCGGCCCCTTGAGTTCGTGCGCCGCCGCCGAGACGAAATGCGATTTCATGCGATCGTGGCGTAGTTGCGACGTGACGTCGCGCAGCACCAGCACCAGGCCGCCGCCGCTGGCGGCATGCACGATGCGCACCTCGTAGGCGGGCGACACCGCCATGTCGAACTCGACAATGCCTGCGAACTCGCCGCCTGGATGGGCCCGGTCCAGTTCAGCCAGGAGTTGTTCGGCATGGCATGCCTGCCCCGCCGGCCGCCGGCCCCGGTAAAGCCAGTGGACGAACTCGCGCTGGGTGGCGCCGCGCAGTTGCGGCAACGACACCCCAAGCAGTTCGCATAGCGCGGTATTGGTCTCGTCGATCACGCGATCGTGGCCAAAGACGGCCACCCCGTCCGGCATGGCCAGGAACAGACCGCGCAGGTGTTGCTTCTTCTCGGCCAGGATGTCGCGCACCACGCTCTCGCGATCGGCCAGCATCGCAAGCTCGTGCAGTGCGGAGAACTGCCTRACCTGGAAGAACATCACGAGTAAGGTGACCACGGCGGCAATCACGATCACCAGGCGCAAACGGTGGTGATAGCTGGCCAGCGCAACCTCGCTGCTCATGCCCACCAGCACCGCCAGGTTGCGGCCTGGCAGGCGCTGGATGGCGTAGATGCGCTGGCTGTCGGCGCGCCCGCCGGCGTCCGTGACGAGGCCGCCGCGCGCACCGGCCAACGCCCGGCGCAAGTCGGACCCGGGCATCAGGATCTGGCCAGGCTGGCGACTGTCCTCGCTCCAGCGCGCGCGCACCACGAAGTCGTCGGTGCCCGCCAGCAGCACGACGCCGGATGGCCCCAGCGCCGCCCGCGAAAAAACCTCGGACAAGTAGCCCGGATCGAGCGATATCACTACCGCGCCGGCGAAGTGGCCGGTCATCGGGGCTACGATGCCCCTGGATAGTTGCACGGACCAGCACCCGGTGACGCGTCCCACCAGGGGCACGCCGACGTATAGCGTCGGCAGCGCGCGTTTCTCGTGCACACGAAAATACTGGCGGTCGCTCAGGTCCAGCGGTTCGAAGCTAGCGTTGGTGGACGAGCGCAGCCCGCCCTCGCGGTCGAGCACGGACACTTCCAGGAAGGGTTTGGTGGAGAAATAGCCGCTGCGCATCCATTGCGCCAGCGGCAGCACGGGCCCGCGCTCAACCACCACGCCACCGACCAGCGATGCGATCTGGTCGGCTTCGGCCAGCGTGCGTTCGGCATGTTCGCCAAGCAGCCCGGCAATGCGCGCCAGAGTGGCATGAACGTGCCGCAACTCGGCTGCGCGATCCCATAGCGCCCAGCCAGACAGCGCGCCCCAGATGCCGATCAGGATGACAAGGCTTGACCAGAACGGACCCCCCACGGAGCGATGCGCGCCTGCCAATGCCTGTCGGTAGATTTCCAGCCTCATGGGAAAGCTACCAAAAAACGAATATATTGTTCATCACAGCCGTGAATCGCAGCCTTCCATCTAGTCCGCTGTCCGCGCGTGCGGCCGGCGCCCCCGGTGCCGCTGCCCCGATGGCAGCCTGCCCGCGGCGAAGCTTCACAGTATGATCTATTCGGCTGCGCCAGTCCGCACGTCCTGGCCTATCGTCGCGGTACGCCAGGCGCTGCCGGGCAGTTGCATCACGCGGCATTCCCTTCGACAGATCAGCGATGCTTTATCATAATTGCGTGTTTTCCTGGCATTAAGTTGCGCTTTGGCAGCTTTACGAAGAATAATGAAAACAATACGATGCGTAACGCCCCGACCGTACCGGGCGCGCCGCGGCAGTTGACAAGACTCTATGACCGATCTGCGTTTCTATTCCACCAAGACCGCCGCCGAAATGCTTGGCGTGTCCTTGCGCACGGTCCAGCTCTGGGTCGAGAACGGCCGGTTACCCGCGTGGAAGACCGACGGCGGGCATCGCAGGATCCCGGCCGACGCCGTCGACCGCATGGTGGCCGACCAGCGCAACCAGGCGGCGGCACCCACGGCGACTGCCGCAAGACCATTTCGCGTGCTGCTGGTGGAAGATGACGAACACCTGCTGCAGATTTACCGCATGGCGCTGGAAACCCTCAGTCCGCCGGTCGAGATACTCGACGCCACCAACGGCTACGATGGCCTGTTGCTCATCGGCAGCAGCAAACCCGACCTGGTCGTCCTGGATCTGATCATGCCCGGCATCGATGGCTTCCGCCTGTGCCGGACCATCGACGCGCAGCAGGAATTTGCCGCGACCCGGATCGTCGTGGTGACTTCTCTCGACAAGCACGCTATCGCGGACCGCGGCGGCATACCCGCGCACATCCGCGTTTTCTCCAAGCCGATCCCGATGTCGGTACTGCAGTCGCTGGTCGTGACGTTGCAGGTCAGCCCCGGCGCGACAGCTTAGGATAGGCGATGGTGGGCTTCAGCCCCGGCATTATATATCATTTTTTTCACAAAATTTTATAGGGCAGGTTTCATATTTACGCATTCCGCGCCCCGCGAAAACAGTTAGGCAAGCCGCATCGCCCTCACCCAGGAGTTCCCCAATGTCTATCCATGAGCAATATCTGCGCGAAGCGGTACGCCTTGCCCAGGCCAATCGCGCGCGCGGCGGCAGGCCGTTCGGCGCGGTACTCGCGATGGATGGCGAACTGGTTGCGACTGGCGTCAACGACATCGTGCACAGCTTCGACCCCACCACCCACGCCGAGATGGAGGCCATCCGTGCTGCCTGCCGCAAACTTGGACGGCCGAGCCTGAAGGGTGCGGTGATCTACGCCAGCGGCCATCCTTGCCCGATGTGCCTGGCCGCGCTAACCATGACGGGTGTGGAGGCGGTCTACTACGCGTTCGACAACGCCGACGCGGCCCCTTACGGACTCTCCAGCGAAGCCGTGTACCAGGCGCTGCGCCTGCCGTTGACGCCGCCGCCACTGCCGCTCACCCGCCTGCCGGCGGGCATGACGGCGGCCGAACTCTATGGTGCCTAAGGCGGCCACGCGCGGGCATCCCCCCGGCCATCACGTGGCGCGAAATCAAAGCGTACCCGTTTCTGCGTGAGTGCCCGGACCCTGCCGCGTACCCGTTTCTGCGTGGATTTTGCGCGCCCTGGAGGCTGAGCGTACCCGTTTCTGCGTGACATTTTGCGTGGCCCGGAATCCGGGCGTACCCGTTTCTGCGTGATGGAATCCAGGCGGCAATCCGGCCCGCAAACCCGCGGCAGCGCGCGGGACGACCGGTGCCGGACCTCTCCGGAGGATCCTCAGTAGGTCTTGTAGGGCAGGAATTTCCCCGACATTTCAATACGCACGCGGTCGCCGTTGGGGTCGGCCTCGCGTTGCAGGTCCATGCGGAAATCGATCGCGCTCATGATGCCGTCGCCGAACTCTTCGTGGATCAGTGCCTTGAAGGTGCTGCCGTAAATGCTGACCAGTTCGTAGAAGCGGTAGATCAGCGGATCGGTCGGCACCGGGGTCGGCAGCGAACCCTTGTAAGGCACTGTGCGCAGCCACGGTTCGGCCTCCGGCGGCAAGCCGAAGATCTCCATAACGGCCCGCGCGCCTGCCGCGTCGAAGGCCATCTGGCCCAGGCAGGCGGCAGTCGTCCACTCTTTGCTCTTGCCGACCTTCCCAGCTACGTCGGCCCACCGGATGCCCTTGGTGACCTTGGCTTCGATGATCAGGTCGGTTACGTCGCTACGGTTCATTTGCAGTCCTTTCGGTTGAATGTGTCAGGTGTCGCTGGCACGGACGCTTCCCGCTGCGCAAAGTCAGGGAAGCCCGTCCGGCCCGGTACAGGCGGCGGCGCGCGCGCTGTCGTATCGCGCCAGCGCGGAGAACGAGGTGGCGCCCGGCACAAAGGCCTGCAGCGCCAGCACAACAAGGACAATCGGCATCATCACGCCTCCGGCGCTTTCGTGCGCACGACCTCGAGACCCGGTGCGGCCGCGCGCGAATCCGCGTCACCACGCGCACCCCCGATGCGAAAGCCGCAGGCAATGTGGCGATCGCAGCGTCATGCCGGAAGCGGACCGGCATGGGGACGCTCCCGCCCCCGGCGCAAGGTTCGTGCCACTGCGCACGGTCGCTTGCGCCGTGCACCGCTCCGTCCCCGGCACTATCGGGCGCGCACTGCCACGGGGAATATCGGCGTGGATACGCACCCGCGGCCAGCCGCCGCGCCCCCATGCGGTGCAGCGCCGGGCACGGCCTCCCACGCGCGCGCCGCGGTCTACGTGGCACAGCCATTGCTTGCATACAAGACCGCATGCAAGCAAGAGCGCAACATGCCACGCGCGTGGATGCATCGCCTTTCTCGGCAATCTCCGTGCCGCATGGACTTTCGGATCCCAGCCTCCGCGCGCCTCTTCAGTCCCCGGCCTGGGAACGGCGAAACCCTGGAGAAATGCCATGACCAAGCTTTGCGACGAGACGCTGGCGCACTACGCCCGCAGTGCGCTCAGGCTGCACGGCCTGGAACTGCCGGCGGACGCCGAGGCCCGCGTGATCGAACAGTTCCTGCGCGTCGCCGCGGTGGCGGGGCCGATGCTGGCGCACCCGTTCGATGCGCATGACGCGCCGGCCCCGGTATACAGGCCATGAACGTCCATGATTTCCGCTTCGAGTCCGCGCTGACGATCCGCAGCGACATCGATACCGGCGCGCGCAGCGCACTGGATGTGGCCGTCGCCACGCTCACGCGCATCGAGGCCTGCAATCCGCTGCTGCATGCCTTCACGGCCGTCACGCGCGAACGCGCGCTGGCCGAAGCGCGCCGCATCGACACGATGCGTGCCCAGGGCGCGCGGCTGCCGCCGTTGGCGGGCGTGCCCTACGCCGTGAAAAACCTGTTCGACGTGGCGAATGTCACCACGCTGGCGGGCTCGCGCGTGCTGGCGGGCAGCGCTCCCGCACGGCGTGACGCGGCGTTGGTGGCCCGCATGCGCGAGGCAGGCGCGGTGCTGGTGGGCACGCTCAACATGGATGAATTCGCCTACGGCTTCACCACCGAGAACGCGCATCGCGGCACCTGCCGCAATCCGCACGATCTCGCCCGCGTGGCGGGCGGCTCCTCGGGCGGCAGCGCGGCTGCGGTTGCCGCGGGCCTGGTGCCGCTGTCGCTCGGCTCGGACACCAATGGCTCGATTCGCGTGCCGGCCGCGCTCACCGGCATCTTCGGCCTGAAGCCCACCTACGGACGGCTGTCGCGGCGCGGTAGCTACCCCTTCGTGCACAGCCTGGACCACGTCGGTCCCTTCGCGCGCTCGGTGGCGGACCTGGCTGCGGCCTACGATGTGCTGCAGTATGCCGACAGCCGCGACCCCGCCTGCGCGCGCCGTCCCATCGAAACCGTGAGCGGGCAGGCGCCGCTGCGCGTGCGCGCCGCGCGCCTTGACGGCTACTTCGATGACATGGCCGGTCCCGCCGCTCGTGCCGCCGCCCGGCGCGTGGCCGAGGCGCTCGCGGCAGCGGATGTCGTCAGCCTGCCTGGCGCGGCGGCCGCACGCGCGGCGGCCTTCATCATCACCGGCACCGAGGGCGGGCACCTGCACCGCGAGCACCTCAGGCACAGGTACGCAGAGATGGAGCCGCTCTCGCGCGACCGGCTGGCGGCCGGGCTGGTCCTGCCGGCTGCGTGGTACGTGCGCGCGCAGCAGGTTCGCGCAGCGTTCCGCCACGAAATGCTCGGCGTCTTCGCGCGCACTGACCTGCTGATCGCGCCGGCCACGCCGGTGGCGGCACCGCTGGCCGGGCAGGAGAGCATCGAAATCAATGGCCAGGTGCTTCCCGCGCGCGCCAGTCTGGGGCTACTCACGCAGCCCGTCTCCTGCGTCGGGCTGCCGGTGCTCACGGTGCCGCTGGCGGGACCGGATGGCCTGCCGCTCGGCGTGCAACTGATTGCGCCGCCATGGCGGGAAGACCTTGCCTTCGCCGCAGCCCATGCGCTCGAAGCCATGGGCGTCGCGGCCTGCCCGCGGCCGTCGGCGTTGCTGGCGCTGGCTGCCGCATGAGCAGCGTGGAAATCCGCGCCTCCTCGCGCGCCGAAGCGGTCTATGCGCAGTTGCGCGACGATATCTTCGAGCGGTGGAGCACGGCGCGCTGGCGCGGCTCGCGCAGTTCTGGCGCGCGCCGCAAAAAGAGCGGCTGGAAGACGGCCGCCTGGTGGCGCAGCACGATGAAGCCTTTCACGCCGCGCTGGTCGCCGCGGCCGGCAACCGCGAGATCGCCACGGTGCACCGGCAGCTGACAGAGCGCATCCGTATCATCCGCCGGCTCGATTTCACCTGCGCCGCGCGCGTGACCGCCACCTATGACGAGCACGCCGCCATCCTGGGCGAGATACAGCACCAGTGCGCGGAGCGGGCCGTGCTGCTGCTGTCCGGCCATATCGAGGAAAGCCGCGCCGAAGTGCGCAAGATCACGCTGCACCGTTTGCAGACGATACGCACCGGCGGCAGTAGCCCGCATCCATAGCGGAAGCCATCCCGGGCGCCCGACGAAGCCCGCCCTCCTCAAAGCGTACCCATTTCTGCGTGGGTCCGGAGACCACCGAAGCACGCCGACCGGCCCGCGGCCAAGAGAGTCGACTGCGACCTGAGACGGCTCCCCCGCTCAGGCTGAACGCCAGGGTTCCGCCACGCAAAGACGCCACCGCGCGGGCAGAATCTTTGCGCGAGTTATTTCCGATGTAACGCCACATTACGGGACCGGCCACGGTCCCGTTTTATTTTCAGCCTGCGACGGGCCGCTCGGCAAAGTCCGCGCAACCAATGCAGGCAAGGGCTGGCGGGGCACGTGCAAGGGCAGTCGAAGGCATGCGGCGCAGGATGCGGCGCCTTGCGCAAGTGTGAGCAAGCCTTACAAGTGCAAGCACAACGGCGCCGGCCCGATGGCTACAGTGAGGCCATGTTCAACGCGAAGCCAGTCACGGAGTCCCCGACATGAAACGCGCCATCGCCCTGGTTGTCTTGCTCTCATCCGCAGCGGCCCTGCTGTCCGCCTGCATCGTGGTGCCCCCGCGCGGCGGCCCGCCGCCGTACCGCTACCACGACCGCTATTAAGCGGGCCCCGGTAATCCACACTAAAAGCGCCGACCATACCCAATGCATCGTTCGCATCCCTGGAGCTGAATCATGAAACGCCAACTGCTGCTCGCCCTCACCACCCTCGCCGCCGGCGCCGCGCTTGGCCTGATCTCGCCGGCCCAGGCCCAGGCTTATCCGCCGGGCTATCACGGCAACCCATACATGCGCCCGGCCCCGCCCCCTCCGCGCTATGAGCCACGTCCGGCCGCTCGCCCCGGCCAGGCCTGGGTCCCGGGGCACTGGACAGCCAACGGCGGCCGCTATGACTGGCGCGGCGGCTACTGGCAACACGCGCGGCCGGGCCAGCGCTATGTGCCCGAGCGCTGGGTGCAAAGCCCGCGCGGCGGCTGGGTGATGCGCCCCGGCTACTGGGTACGCTAACGCGGATCCCGCGCCATCGCGCAATCGTCCCCGCCGAGGCGGGGACGATTTCATTTCAGGGCGCGCGGTCTGCGCGCCTGCCCGGCCGCCGCCAAGTGTGTGCTAGGGAACAGTCCCTCCCGGGACCGGGCATTACAGTCACCTCACTACCCGTCACTCGGCTCGCCGCGAGGGCGAGCCAGGCCTCGTGCCGTGTGAAGGAGACGTGCCATGCCAGACGACATGCAGATCGTACCGCTCATCCTTTGCGGCGGCACGGGCGCTGCGGCACGCCGCGATGCGTTCGGCAAGCTGGCAGCCTTCCAGGCCCGCCACCATCATGCGTGAAGCCGACACCGTAGTGCCGCCGGACGCACCGCCATCGCCGCTGCCGCGGCGGCCACGCGTTTTCGTGGCGGGACATCGTGGCATGGCCGGCTCGGCCATCGTGCGTGCGCTCGACGCGCGCGGACAAGCGGAGACGATCACGCGCGGCCACGCCGAACTCGACCTGGCCGACCAGCACCAGGTGCGCCACTTCTTTGCCACGGAAGCCGTCGACACCGTCTACCTGGCCGCCGCCCGCGTAGGCGGCATCCACGCCAACAACACCTATCCCGCCGAGTTCATCCATCAGAACCTGATGATCGCGGCCAACGTCGTGCACGAAGCGTGGCGCGCTGGCGTAAAGCGCCTGTTGTTCCTCGGTTCGAGTTGCATCTATCCGAAGCTCGCACCCCAGCCCATCGGGGAAGCGGCGCTGTTGACGGGCCCGCTTGAGCCCGCCAACGCGCCCTACGCCCTGGCCAAGATCACCGGCATCGCACTGTGCGAGAGCTACAACCGCCAGTACGGCACCGACTACCGCAGCGTGATGCCGACCAATCTCTACGGTCCCGGCGACAACTACCACCTCGATAACAGCCACGTGATACCCGCGCTGCTGCGGCGTTTCCATGAAGCCGGCATGGCGCACGCGCAGCAGGCGCCGGTGTGGGGCAGCGGAGCGCCGCTGCGCGAGTTTCTCTACGCCGACGACCTGGCCGCGGCGTGCCTGCATGTGATGGAATTATCGGAAGACACCTACCGGAAAACCGCGCCGGCCGGCTTCCTGAACGTAGGCAGCGGCGAGGAAGTCAGCATCCGGGAGTTGGCGGGACTAGTGGCAAAGACGGTGAGCTTTCGCGGCGAGGTTGTCTTCGACAGCGGCAAGCCAGACGGCACCCCGCGCAAGCGGCTCGACTGCACGGCGCTCTCGGCGACAGGCTGGCAGCCAGCCGTGTCGCTGCGCGACGGCCTCCGGCTGGCCTACCTCGATGCATTGCAAAGCGGCACGCTGGCCCACGGCACGGCACCGGCGCAACCTGGGGAGGCCTGACATGAAACCACTGCTTCGCCATTTCGCAAAACGTGACCCGTCCCCGCTCGCCGCGGCGAACGGCCCGGCAACAAGCACTGGCGCGCTATGGCCGGGCCAGGTGGTCTTTCCCACCGGCAGCGCGGAAGCCGGAACCTGGCGGCGGCGCCTGCAACTGGTGCGTGCCATCACACTCAGTCCCGGCGCGCTGGTGGTACTGGCCGGTCAGAGCCGGCTGGACAACTGGGCCATGTTGCTGGCCAGCATGGTACTGGGACGGCGGCGCGCTGCCTTCTTCCACGGCGCTGCCTTTGCCAGCATGCCCGGCCGTTTCGGCGCGCTGGCCGACGCGGTGCTGCTGCGCCATTGCCATGGCGTCTTCGTCGGCAGCGAGCGCGGGTGCGCGCGCGCCATCGCCGCCGATGTGCCGCCGCGCAGGATCTTCGCCTGCCGCCCGCCCGCGGTACTGCCGGACCGGTTCGATGCCGGCACCGCGCTGCGCGAGCGCATCGAGCATGCGCCAGCGCCACATGCGCCAAATTTCCTGCACATCGGCACGCTCACGCACGCACCGGCCTTGCTGCTGCTGCTACGCGCCTTCGCCGCCGCGAGACAAACGTGGCCGGCCGCCACGCTGTCGCTGGTCGGCACCGGCCCGGGCTACGGGCGGCTGCGCGCCACGGCCAACGCGCTGGGGCTGGGCGCATCGGTACGCTTCCTGGGCACGATGGCGCAACCGGATTTCGCGACCGAATATCGCAAGGCGAGCTGCCTGGTACTGCCCGATGCGGCCCAGCGCTGGCATCCGCTGGTGCGCGAAGCATTGAGCTACGGCTGCCCGGTGGTGGTCAGCGTCAACAACGACGATGCCGGCGAACTGGTCCGCGATGGCGTTACCGGCCTGTACTTCAAGGCCGGCGATACCGCCGCGCTGGCGGGAAGCCTTGCGCAAGTGCCCAGGCAATTCGGCGATGCCGCCGCTACCGCCGCCCGTTGCCAGGCGATCGCGCTGGAAGACACGCCCGCATCGGCGGGCAGGGCCATCGCCGCCGGCTGCATGCGGATCATGGCTGCCGAGGAATAAGTGCGCACCGAACCCGAGCACCGAGGCAACCCGATACCATGAAGATACTGATGTACTGCCTCAACTACGCGCCGGAACTGACCGGCATCGGCAAGTACACCTGCGAGCAGGCCGAATGGCTGGCCGCACGCGGACATGAAGTACGCGTCGTCACCGCGCCGCCGTACTATCCGGCCTGGCGTGTCGGAGAGGGTTATCGCGCGTGGCAGTACCGCCGCGAGCAACGCGGCCCGGTGGCGGTGTTTCGCGCGCCGGTCTGGGTGCCGCGGCGGCCCGGCGGGATCACGCGGCTGCTGCACCTGGCGAGCTTTGCCTTGTCCAGCCTGCCCAGCGTCATGTGGCAGCTACGCTGGCGCCCGGACGTGCTGTTTGTGGTGGAACCACCCCTGATGTGCGCGCCGGGTGCGTTGCTCTTCGCCCGTTTGAGCGGCTGCAAGACCTGGTTGCACGTGCAGGACTACGAAGTGGACGCGGCCTTCGCGCTGGGGCTGCTGCGCCGGCCCTGGCTGCGCCGCCTGGCACTGCGCGTGGAGCATCAACTGATGTCGCGCTTCGACCGGGTCTCGTCGATCTCGCAAGCCATGGTCTCGCTGGCGTGCGGCAAGGGTACGCAAGCAGTGCGTACGGCACTGCTGCCCAACTGGATCAACCTGCAGGAAATCGGCGCCGGCAACGCCGCGATGGCCCGGCGTGCGCTGCAAATCCCTGGCGAGGCCATAGTGGCACTGTATTCCGGCAACATGGGGGCCAAGCAGGGCCTGGACGTCATGGCCGAAGCGGCACGCCTGCTGGCGGGCCACGAGCGGTTGCACTTCATCTTCTGCGGCGACGGTGCCGGGCGGGCGGGGCTCGAAGCCGCCTGCGCGGGGCTGCCACGGGTGCGCTTCCTGCCCTTGCAACCGGCCGGGATGTTCGCGTCGCTGCTGGCCGCCGCCGATATCCACCTGCTGCCGCAGCGCGCCGGCGCCGCCGATCTGGTCATGCCGTCGAAGCTGACCGGCATGCTGGCAAGCGCTCGCCCGGTCGTCGCCACTGCGGAGCCGGAAACCGAACTTGGCCGCGTGGTCGCCCAATGCGGCGTGCTGGTGCCACCCGGCGACGCCTCCGCGCTCGCCGACGCCATCGACTCGCTGGCCGCGCAACCCGCGTTGCGCGCGCATCTGGGTGGCGCCGGCCGCCGCTGGGCCGAACAGCACCTGGATCGCGAAATGGTGCTGGGCGACCTGGAAAGCGCACTGTTCGCGCTGGTCAGCCACCACCCCGCGGGCGCGGCCAAGGCGGTCGGGCTGGGCGGCGAATAGCGCGCGCCGCTCCGGCGTTCACGTCCTTCCACGGAAAGTGCCTGCCGGTACGCCGGGACAAGTGCGCTTTCGTACGTCCCGGCGGCGGCACGCTTCACCCCGCCTCGCCGGCCCGGGTTGCCGGGCCTTCCGAACCACATTTACCAGAGCAGCCCCCGACGTTCTCCCCTGCGAGTCGGTAGCAAATCCGCCGGCCGTCCATCAGACCTCCGCCACTCGTCCAGAGGTAGGAAACCGGACTCATCCTTTTGCATTAGTCCTAATTGGCCATCCTCCCAGCCATTGGCGCAAGACCAGAAAAATTACGCCCGCAAGCCAAGTTTCAATAGTGGAGCAAAGCGGTATCAGGTGATATTCAGCCAACCCCCGAAAGGGTGAAATAAAGTCGAAAGTGGACCTCCCGGCGAGAGTATCCGTTTCACCGCTGAAACTTTCGCAAAACGATTTGTTTCACCTCTGAAACTCGGTCCGGAGCTATTTGAATGACGCTTGGCTAACACCGCCAAGCCAGTCCCATCAACGCTTTCCGGATTGTAAAAACTCTCTCAACCATCCTTTTGACAGGTTGAGAAAGGAGCGCTTGCATTCCCTCCAACCAGCCCATAAGATGATTTTAAGCCTGTTATGGGGCGAGATTTCTCGGGGTAGGGTTCGGGTCCTTCTTCTGGCTGCGCTGACATAGTTCCACCCAAAACGGAGCACAATGCAGCACGGAAGCACGGGGTTACAGCGTACTTTGCAGGCGCCGCCAGCGTGCGCCATGCAGGCTGGCATTCCGTAACGCAAAAGCGTCCCGCACTCCCTGCTCCGATTAACGGGGAGTCATAAAAGCATGAACGCGTTGCTGATAGAGGAGCATCCTTTGCTCAGTCTCGGGCTGTTTCAAATGCTCGAGAACATCCACGGTACCGGGCACGTCGTCAACCTCTCGCCCACCGACATCGCCCACCTTGATGGTAGTCATCGCAACGCCGACCTGATGGTGTTCGGCATGCCCGCCGATACCGTTTCCGGCTGGCAGCAACTGGACCGCGTACGCGAACTGATCGCGCCCAAGCGCATCCTGGTGCTGGCCGACGCACTCCCGCTGTGGGTACCTTCCGCCGACAGTGCGCGCAATATCTGCGGCTGCCTGCCCAAGTCGGCATCGTTGCCGGTAATCGAAGCCGCCATCCGGATGGCGGCTTCGGGTAGCCATGGCCTGCTGCTCGCCACCGAGCCGGGTGTGGGAGCGGCCCCTGCCGCATCGCGCTCAGCCCTGCCGGCAACGGCTTCGCTCGCGTCGGCAGCGCCCCTGCCGCTGGCTGTCGCCGTGCAGGCCGATCCGCACGCGGTCGCCGCATGTGCCGCTACACCGCGCTCGGCACTGCGCAGCGCGCTGGCCAGCGCGCAATCGCTGTCGTCCCGCACCGACGACGCGGAGCCCAGTTACGACGAAGCGGAAATGCTCAAGATCACGCCGCGCCAGTATGAGGTACTGGTACTGCTCGCACGCGGCCATCCGATCAAGACGGTCAGCCGCATGCTCAATATCTCGGTGGCGACAGTCAAGAGCCACGCCTGCACGCTGTACCAGCGGCTCAAGGTCCGCAACAAGGGCGAGGCTGTCTATGCCGCCCTGCAGCGCGGCGCGACGCTGGATTGGGTCAGTGGCGACGAGCGCGTGACCACCATGGCGTCGGCAAGCGCCCGGCGCACCGAGGCGCACAGTGCCGGCAGCGCCGCGCTCTGACGACGCCAATGATACGGCGGCCGCGCCAGCAGTGCGCGTCGCCGGCCATCGCGGCGCCTGACGCCGCGACGGCGGAGACAGCACGCCGCCTCTGAGAACCGCTCGGCGAGGAAATCGGCAAACGCAACCGGTCCATGGCAAACCTGCACCGGCCATGGCGTGCGTTGCCGCGAATCGATCGGCCCGCCAAGTACCTGCCATGGAGGGCATCATGCCAGCCAGCACATCCCTGCCGAGCTTCTCGCTCTGCATCTGCACCCGGAATCATCCGGCCGGTCTGCGTCGCGCGCTGCATTCCGCGCTTGCGTCCTCAGTGCCGCCGCACCAGCTACTGGTATCCGACGACAGCACGAACTATGACACGCGCCAGATGATGCGCGCCGAGTTTCCTGCGGTGAGATACCTGGAAGGGCCGCGACGCGGGAATGCCGCCAACCGCAATCGCATGCTCCCGGTCATCACGGGCTCCCACGTGCTGTTCATCGACGACGAGACGGTGCTTGGTCAGACGTTCCTGCAGCAGGTGGCCGAACGGATCGCGGATGACGATGTCTATCGCCGCGGCGGCACCGGCGCCGCCACACCACTGATCGTCACCGGCCCCAGCCTGAGCGACGGGCAGAAGTGCAAGCCGAAGAAGAGTTCATTCCTGGGGTACCCTTCGCTGAACTATTGCCACGGCGAGCGCCTTTGCTCGGTGATGCTGCACAGCACGGTGTTTCCATCCGAACTGTTCCGGCATGTCGCATTCGACGAGAGGCTGGCCGGTGGCTATGACGTGATCGACCTGGCCAGCCATGTCGTGCTCGACGGCGGGTGCCGTATCGAGTGGCTGCCGAGCGCCGCCAACCAGCATATCCCCGGCGCCGAACCCCTCGACGCCGGCCACCTGGCCGAAGCCTCCCGCATCTATGCGACGCTCCACCGCTACAGCCACTACCAGCACCGCCGGGTAAAAGCCGGGATCTTCCTGCTGCTGGCACTGACGCACAGTCTCGCATCCAACCTGCATCGATCCGGACTGCGTGGCGCGACCGCGTTTTGCGCCACAGCCCGGTCGTTGTGGAACCATCTGCGCAGTCCCGCCCGCGCTGGTATTGCCACCACATCGGGCGACATCGGCGCAAACCTGACGCAAGGCTGAGGCCGCTGGCCGCGGCGGCCCTTGCGTACCCGTTTCTGCGCACGCCTGCGGCAGGCTGTTCCCGCACCGGCCAAATGCGGCACCGCACTATGTGTGCTAGCAAACGGTTATCCGTGCACACCGGCAGTACAGTCCAAAAACCGGCCCTCGTCCGCATTGCACGCGGCACGGCAGGTCGCCCTGGCATCGTGCCGAGATCCGGCTCGCCGCCCGGCGCGCTTTGGGTTGCTTGGCAAGAATCACACTCATCGGACATCGGAACGCTATGGGCGCAAACGAAGTGGAACCTCTCGGTCATGTGGCGGCAAGCAGCCAGGACAAAGCACAAGGCTCGCCACGGGATGCGCGCCGGCGGCGCGCGCTGATTACCGGTATCACCGGCCAGGATGGCTCGTATCTGTGCGAGTTCCTRCTCAACAAGGGTTATGAAGTGCACGGCATCAAACGGCGCAGTTCGCTGTTCAACACCGACCGCATCGATCACCTCTATGAGCATCCGCAGGCAGAAGACCGCCGTCTGGTACTGCATCATGGCGATATGACCGACACGGCCAGCCTGGTCCGCGTGGTGCAGCAGTCGCAACCGGACGAGATCTATAATCTGGCGGCGCAAAGCCATGTGCAGGTCTCGTTCGAGGAACCGGAGTACACCGCCAACACGGACGCGCTCGGCACACTGCGTCTGCTCGAAGCCGTTCGGATCCTGGGGCTGGAAAAACAGACTCGCTTCTACCAGGCGTCCACCTCCGAACTGTACGGCCTGGTGCAGGAGATTCCTCAGAAGGAGACCACGCCCTTCTATCCACGCAGCCCCTACGCGGCGGCCAAGCTGTACGCCTACTGGATCACCGTCAACTATCGCGAGGCGTATGGCATGTATGCCTGCAATGGCATCCTGTTCAATCATGAGAGCCCGGTACGCGGAGAGACCTTCGTGACCCGCAAGATCACGCGCGCGATCGCCCGCATTGCGCTCGGCCTGCAGGACACGCTGTACCTGGGGAATCTCTCGGCGCTTCGTGACTGGGGCCATGCGCGCGACTACGTGGAAATGCAGTGGCTGATGCTGCAGCAAGCCGTGGCGGAGGACTTTGTGATTGCCAGCGGCGAGCAGCATAGCGTACGCGAATTTGTCGAGCGCTCCGCGGCCGGACTCGGCATTACCGTGCGTTTCGAAGGCGAAGGCGTGGACGAAGTCGGCGTGATCGCGCATGTCGACAAGAGCCGGCCGGAGCTGTCCTCGCATTGCAAGGCCGGAGACGTGATCGTACGCGTGGACCCACGCTACTTCCGCCCGACGGAAGTGGAAACCCTTCTGGGCGACGCCACCCGCGCGCGCGAACGGCTGGGCTGGTCGCCGCGCATCGGCTTCGAAGAACTGGTGCGCGAGATGACCGAGTCAGACTTCTCCGCGGCGCGCCGCGATGCCCTGGTCAGGATGGCCGGCTTCCGTGCCTACAATCATCATGAATAGGAACACACGGCGTATCTTCGTGGCGGGCCACCGCGGCATGGTGGGATCCGCCATCGTCCGGGCGCTGCGCGCTGCCGGCGAAACCGACATCGTCACCCGCTCCCACGCGGAACTCGACCTGACCGACCAGCAACAGGTGCGCGAGTTCTTTGCCACCGAAGGCATCGGGCAGGTCTACCTCGGCGCGGCACGGGTCGGCGGTATCCACGCCAACAACACTTACCCGGCGGAGTTCATCCAGCAAAACCTGATGATCGCGGCCAATGTCATTCACGAGGCCTGGCGCAGCCATGTCGAGCGCTTGCTGTTCCTCGGCTCGAGCTGCATCTACCCCAGGCTGGCCACCCAGCCGATCAGGGAGACCGAGCTGATGACAGGCGCGCTGGAGCCCACCAACGCGCCTTACGCCATTGCCAAGATCGCCGGCATTGCCATGTGCGACAGCTATAACCGGCAATATGGCACCGACTATCGCTGCGTCATGCCCACCAACCTGTATGGTCCCGGCGACAACTACCATGCCGAAAACAGCCACGTGATACCGGGCTTGATCCGGCGGTTTCATGAGGCGCGGATCGCCGGCGCCGCCACGGTGGCGGTCTGGGGCAGCGGCACGCCAATGCGGGAGTTTCTCCACGCTGACGACCTGGCCGAAGGCTGCCGCCACGTGATGGCAATGTCCAAGGATGCCTATCAGGCCTGCGCCGCGCCCACGGGGATCCTCAATATCGGCAGTGGCGATGAACTCACGATCCGCGAACTCGCGATGGAGGTGGCCCGGGCGACCGGCTACCGCGGTGAAATCCGTTTTGACGCGACCAAGCCGGATGGCACGCCGCGCAAGCGGCTTGACTGGAATGCACTGGCGCAAACCGGCTGGAATCCGCGCGTCAACCTGGCAACCGGTCTGCGCGGGGCCTACGAGGACGCGTTAGCCAGCGGCCTGCTGGGCCCCGCGCAGACCGAGGCAGTTCCCATAACGTAAGAGGCCAGCGGTGCGACCTGTTGCCACGCGATGGCCCGAGGAGACCGACATGATGCAAGATCTGTCATCGTTCAAAATGCCAGAGGGCTTCCGGGGACGCTCAGCGTTTATCGTACAGCTGTGGTGGATCGTCGAAGCGACGCTGTTCCGCCACTCGCTCCGCCGTGCCGACGGCTTCCGGCGATGGTTGCTAAGGCTCTTCGGCGCACGGGTAGGCAAGGAGGTCATCATCCGTTCCACCGTGCGCATCACCTATCCGTGGAAGATAACGATCGGCGACCATTCCTGGATCGGTGACGATGTGGAGCTCTATTCCCTGGGCGAGATCATCATCGGAAGCAACACCGTGATCTCTCAGCACAGCTACCTCTGCGGGGGCGACCACGACTACCGCTTGCCGGACTTCCCGATTCGCTCCCGAACGATCCGGGTGGAAGACGAGGCGTGGGTTGCCTGCCACGTCTTCATCGCACCCGGTGTCACCATCGGCCACGGAGCCGTCATCGGTGCCCGTAGCGCGGTGTTTGAAGACATGCCGGCAAAGATGGTCTGCGTAGGCAGCCCGTGCCGTCCGATCAAGCCACGACTGCCGGAACCGGTTCTGAAGTTCGTGGAAAGCGCGGCTTAGCCCGCGCCTTTTGCCGTCATTCCCATGCGGTGTCGCGCGGCCGGCAATCTCGTTGCCGAGCCAATGGAATGCCGCGGCCTGCCGTCGTCGCCCGGGACCCGCATGGGCGCCCCCCGGACGCACGGACCGGTTCAATCCATCTGTGCGCTCCCACACAGTATCGGCAAGACATAGTTCTTGCCTGAAGAAATGCTGCACTGCTACATTCTTTACTGGCCAGGGTAATTCCAGAGCCGCTACAAAAGCCAGCAAATCAATCGTCGCCTGACATTCCGCGATGGCCAAGCGCAAGCTTGCGTCGTTGCAACACAATGCCATGCCGACTCAGTTGATATTGGTCCGCAATGGCATCGGGGTGAACGGCATAAGCCGCGAACCCAGACCGGGGATGCCGACTTTCATCTGTTTTCTCGGCAACCACAGGCAACCAGGCCTGTGGCGGACTTCTTTTGCGCGTATCTCGCCGTGGGACAGGTATCTGAAAATCGTTATTTTCATGGACTCGACCCCGCCGATGAATACCCTATCCTATCCAGATATCGCCCACCCGACGGACAGCAGCACACTGGCAAAAAGGGAGCCGTCCGAATTCACTTGGTCGCCAGGCCATCGCGATGACGAAGGTGCGGGCACCGCCGTCAAACCCTATTTCGAGCAGCTCCGCCCCTACCTCGCCGCCAACACCATGCTGCGCGGCACAATGATCCCTGCGGTGGATATTCCGCACGCAAGCGCTGGCATGAAGGCGAACGCACACTATTTCAGCCATCCCCGGTGGATGGAGGACTGGCTTGCAGCCGTACACCGCTACCCGGAACTGCGCGAGCGCTGGCATGCCGCCGTGGGTACGCTGGATGGAAAGGTGCTGATCGACATCGGTTGCGGTCCGGGGAATTTACTCGCCACGCTGGGAGGTCGGCCGCGCATCGCAATTGGCGTCGATATCGCGCACGGAAGCCTTGTGCACGCTGCCAGGGTCGGCTACGTGCCACTGCTGGCGGACGCGCACAATCTGCCGTTAAGGTCGGGGGTGGCGGATATCGTTGCCATCAATGGGTCGCTGCACCATTGCGATGACATGCCAACGGTGCTCAGGGAGGCGGCACGCCTCGTGCGGCCCGGCGGCACGCTGATCCTAGACCATGATCCCCAGCAGTCCGCCTGGGACTTTCGCGGCCTGGCGTTGATCCTCTGGAACCTGCGCCTGCCAATCTACCGCTGGCTCAAGCGCGGGGGGCATTGCGCCGAGGACGATGAGCAGTCCTGGGCGCAGGCAACGGAGTTGCATCACAGGCCGGGCGACGGCATTTCCGAGCAACTACTCCGCTCCACGCTGGAAGGCCTCCGGTTCCGCATCGACATCTATCCRCACAACCACTATGTGGGCAAGGAAAGCCTGGACGGTGTCATGGGCCGCCAGCCGCTGAAAATCAGGGTGGCGCAAAGACTATCCGGCATCGACCCCAAATCCCGAGCCGCTGCGCTGAGCCTGCTCTGCGTGGCCAGGCGTGAGTTCGCAGACCGCGCCGCGCCGGGGTAAGGCGACGCCCCCGCCAGCCAAATGATGGCTGGTGTGTCCTGCCGAACATACGCCCTCCCGCACCAAAGGCAACACTTGGGACCATTGCGAAGGCCTGGGGCGAGGCGCCCCAGGCGCTTCATCGGGAGAACGCCCGCAGGCCAGGGGACGCGGGGCGCTGCCTACGGCCCGCCGGACAACATGCCGGCTTTGTCCCTCCCATCCGCGAGCAGGCTGCCCGGCGGTCTGCCTTGAAATAGTGAGAGGAGTCAGCACATGCGTATCCCGCTCAACGCGGTGTGGGACATGGTAATGATCGCGCTGATCGTCTCGCTGGTCAGCATCTGCCATTCCGTGTCGCACGTCAGCACGCCCACGTTGCTGGCTTCGTCGTTCATGCTGGCGGCCGTCATCGCCGCACACTGGGTGATGCACAACAATGAGAGGCTCCCGTCGATGGCGGACGCGGCCGTTCTGCTTTTCGAGTTGATGTTTCTGCTCCTTGCGCCGAATGTCCAACTGGCCTTGCTAGAGGAGAACCTTGTCAACACCTCGGTTCTCAACGAGACGTACGCCGTCATCACGAACCTGCTTTGCATGACCTTCGTGCTGAGCTACCTGCTCGCCAGGCGTTACATCCTCATCCGCACAAGGCGCCATTCCGTTCGTCCGCCGACGCGCCATCCCTCCACCCGGCTATCGGTGCGTCGAGCGCTCTTGCTGGTACCGGTTGGCCTTCTTACCGTCTACTTGTCAACGCGGTCCATCGAACTGGTCACGCTGGGGACGTTCGAATCATCGCCCGCCTACCTCCTCGAGCAAAAGTTCTTCTGCTTCATCCCGGTGCCGATGTTGTTCATGATTGTCGCGGCAAAGCGGACCCGCTTTCTGAAGGAACCGGTCTGGATTCTTTTCTTCCTCTTCTTCCTCGCCTGTGTACTGGTGAACCTGAACCCCGCAATCGAGAAACGCAATACGCTCGGTCCGGTCTATTTGGGGCTGCTGTTTCTGCTGGTTCCCGGGCTGGCCCGCACGTCACGCGTCCAGATCACCGTGCTCCTGCTTCTGATGGGGGTGTTCTTCCCCTTGTCTTCGGCCTTCACGCACAATCAAGTGGAGTCCTGGGATCTCAAGGCTATACTCGATCCCGATCTCTACTTCTCCCACTTTCTGCAGTTGCACTATGATGCCTGGGCGAATCTCCACACCATGGTGGAGCTCGTTGACCGCCAGGGAATTCAATTGGGCAGGCAGCTGCTTGGCACGTTCCTGTTCTTTGTTCCACACACCCTCTGGGAAACCAAACCGCTGGCCACGGGCATCGTAATCGGACAGTACTTGTCAGCAAACTACCAGATGGATTTCGACAACTTGTCGGCACCTCTGGTCGCGGAAGCCTATGTCGACCTCTCCGTGTTTGGCGTCGTCATCGCAGCGGTGGCGCTTGCATGGGTAACGCGCTTGCTTGATAAGTTCTGCTACTCGGACAATCCTCTGGCGCAGGCCGCGGGAATCTATTTTTCCCTCTATCTGATCTTCCTGCTGCGCGGCGCGTTGATGGTCGCCGTCGCCTACGGCTCGGGCGCGGCGCTGGCCTTCTTTGCGGTAGACCGTGTGATGCGTTACCGCCGAAAGCGCGCGCGAGCGCGCATTGACTCGCTGCCGGCACACCCGGTCACATCCTGAGCAGCGTCGGTCTCGCTGATCGACTCCCGAATGCCGCCGTGGCCCCTGGACCGCGGCGGCGACACCGCGCTACCGCCATCGCCAACGTCGAGCAGTGACTCGCCACGCGAGTCGGTTCGGCGTCATGCCGCAGCTGGCGCGCGCCACGCCGCAGCCGTCGTCGATGCAGATGCGCGGCCCGCGTTCCGCCCCGAAGCCGCGCTGAATCTGTGTGCTAGCAAACGGTGCTGACAGCATGGCAGCCGTACATTGGCGTCAAACCGCCATTCCGGAGTTGGCGCCACTCGCGTTGCAAGTGGATATCCGAGGCTGAGGGAACTGAGAGGCAGGCAGGATGATCGACATCTATCACAACATGCTATGGCCCAAATACAAGGGCGCGGTCTTCAGCGAGGCGTTCTCGCATGCACGCCAGCTTGGCCGGAGCGTGCGCTTTTCTCACGTAGTACCGACTGACGGCGGCCGCACGTCAATGAGTAACGTCGACGCGAGCTATCACAAGTATCCGCATCGAGTGCTGTTCGACCTCCCCTATGAAGCGATCCCCCGCTGGAAGCTCTGCCTGCGGCTGGTGCAGGAGGTGTGGCGCTCGCCGGCTGACATCGTGGTGATGCCCGGATATCACCTGATCGAGTACTGGGCCATGCTGCTTGCTTGCATGGTGCGCGGCAAACGGCGCGCCGTCTTCTGCGACGCCACGGCCATGGATCAGCCTAGCAATCCGATCAAGCATCGCCTGAAGGTATTCTTCTTCCGACACTGCGACGGCGTATTCGTCTACGGACAGCGCGGCTACGCCTACGCCGTGTCGCTAGGGGCCGAGCCGTCGCGGGTATTCGGCCGTTGCCAGGCGGCGGCCCTGCCACATGGGTACCGCCCGGAACACGCAGAGAAGCGTCGCCTGGAACTGGCGCCATCGCCTTCGTCGCCCAGGTTCCTCTTTGTCGGACGAATCTCGGAAAAAAAGGGGGTCAAGGACCTTCTGCGCGCCTTTGCCCTGGTCCTGCGCGAGCATCCGCTCGCCACCCTGGTCCTGGCCGGCCCGTGTGATGACAGGCCATCGCTGGACCGGCTCGCCGGCGAACTCGGCGTGACAGCGGCAACGGAGTTTCTTGGCCCGATGGCCATTGACAAGCTGGCCGCGGAGTATGGCCGTGCCACGTGCCTCGTGCTGCCAAGCCATAGCGAGGCGTGGGGCCTGGTGGTCAACGAGGCATTGAGCTATGGCTGCCCCGCGGTGGTCAGCGATCATTGCGGCTGTATTCCGGAACTGGTGCTGGAAGGAGAGACCGGCCTGACGTTTCCGGTTCGCGACATCCAGGCACTTGCCGGCGCCCTTGGGCAGGCGGTACGGATCTTTAGCGATGTCGAAGTCACGGCCCGCAGGTGCCTGGAAGTCATTGGAGAGTTCACGCCGGCGGCGGCTGGACGCACCATCGTGGACGGGTGCATCACGATCCTTGAGGAGGCACGACGCTGAACGTTGCCGCGCAACGCACCGGCGGGCTACGCCGCGTGGTGCCGCGGCCCGAGCAGGCGCACCTCGGCAAAAGCCGCAACAGCGGCGCCAGGCACGCCACGGAAACACAAGGCTATCGATGCTGAGGAACAGCATGTCCAATCGAGTTATCTTCCTGGGTCCACTGCCACCGCCCGTGCATGGCTATTCCGCGGCCTGCCTGCGCATGCTGGAACACTTGCGCAAGCAGGCCAGCGTCATCACGCTGGACACTGGCTGGGCGGGCACCGGCAAGCTCGCGCTGGCAGGTAGCCTCTGCCGGCGGTTCATGCTCTGGATCCGGCTCCTGTACGCCTGCCTGTCGCAGCGGCCCCGCTCTTTCTACATGGGCATATCAGGCGGGCTCGGGCAAATGCTCGATATCCCCTTTGCACTCACGGCACATCTCTTTGGCTTGAGGATCTTCATCCATCACCACAGCTTTGCCTACATCAGCAGGGCGCGCTGGTACACGCGCGCGCTGCTATGGTGCGCGCCGGGGGCCACGCATCTTGCGCTGTGCGACGGCATGGGCGAGAAGCTGATGCAGATATACGGCCTGCCCGCCACGCAGGTACGCGTTCTGCCCAATTCGAGCCTGGTTGACTTCGAGCAGGAGGATGTCCCCCAGCCATCGCAGCGCCACAAGCTCACGATCGGCTTTCTTTCGAATATCACCACGGCCAAGGGCATCTTCACCTTCTTTGCCCTGGTGCAACGCGCCCAGGAACTGAACCTGGACATCGATGCGCGCATCGCCGGGCCTGTCGCGCAGGAAATCCTTGCGGATTTCAACGCGGAGCTCGCCCGGACACCCGCCGCCCGCTACGTCGGCGCGGTACATGGCGAAGCCAAGCATCAGTTCTTTTGCGGCATCGACGTGCTGGTGTTCCCCAGTACATATGCGAACGAGGCCTCTCCGCTTACCGTGCTTGAAGCCCATAGCTATGGCATTCCGGTCATCGCCAACGACCGCGGCTGCATTGCCTCGATGATTCGCGGCGACGGCGGACTCGTAGTCGCCCAGGGAGCCGACTTCGTAGCTGGCGCGCTTGCGTTCCTGCGCAAGCAACAACCCCAGCTTACGCAAATCACTCACTTGCAGGCATCGCTGCGCGACCAGTTCCGGATCGATCGCGAGCACGCGGGAGAAACCCTGGGTCAGATCGTCCAGATGATATGCCACGCTGAACATGCACGCTAACGGTCCTGAATCTGAAATTCGTTGAGTAGATAAGCCTGCCGAGACGGCGTGCACGCCTGGGCATGAAGCGCGGTAAGGCTAGAGCCCTGCGAGCTAGCGCTGCAATAGCAGTTGGACTCCATGGCACCCACTGCAAACCGCCTATGTGTGGCTTGCCGAACGGTGCAAGCATCCGCGGCGCGGTACGTTTGTGTAGAGCAATAGGAAGTTCGTGCCGGTTGTGCAGTGTTCGATGCGATGGCTGTAGAAATGGCAGCCCACGGGAAACGCGACCAACGCTCCCCAGTGGACACGATCGACACCTCCACCCAACTAGATCCTGACCTATTGCCCAAACTATGCGCCGGCACCGTCCTTGCATTTGAACGTCCTGTGAGAAGCGTCAAATCCGAGCTTTGGGGTAACTGTTAATGCCGCTCATTCAAGCCGAAAAGGCGCCGAAGTCTCTCGCTCGGCTTTCCTCATATCTCTTTCTTGTTCAAATCGCGGCCTATGCCTTGCCGTTGGTGACAATACCGTTGCTGACGCGCGCCCTGGGCAGCGATGGATACGGTCGCCTCATTGCTGAGCGTCTGCCTTCTTCCAATTATGTTGCGCGCCGAAGGCGCAGCGATGAATTGGCTGATTGTGGAAACAGGAATCGCCATTTGCATGATTCTGATGGTGAACAAATCAAACATCCCAAAATTGGCTCCAAGATGAAGATCTCCATCATTATTTGCTGCTTCAATTCCGCAGACCGGATCACGCAGACGTTGAAGCATTGCGCCTATATGGCGCAATCTTGCCTGCCCGCAGACCAGTGGGAGATAATCGTTGTCGACAATAATTCCAGCGACAATACTCAAATGCTTGCCAGGCTCGCGTTGAATGAGCCTGATTGTTCCGCACTTAGAATTGTCAAGGAAGGACGACAAGGATTGGCATATGCGAGGCGGACGGGCGTCTTGGCATCACGCGGCGAATTCATCTGCTTTATCGATGATGACAACCTGCCCTCGGAGGATTATTTTCCGGAAATTATACGGATCTTTGAAAATGAGCCAAATATCGGACTGATCGGCGTTAGTACGCGATTGCCCACTGGCTCACGATTTCCCGACGATGTTCAGGTACATGCCACGAGCTATGCCGTGGGACGGCAATACGATCAGAGCGGCCGCCTCGATCATGGCTCTCCAGTCTGGGGCGCCGGAATGGCTTGTCGAGCAGCCGTTATCATCAGGCTCTATTGCTTTGGTTTTGTTCCCATTCTCAGCGGGAGAGCAGGGAAATCACAATTGGCTGGCGACGATACGGAACTATGCTTGGCAATTAATTTGGCGGGCTATGACGGATGGTACCAGGATAGCGCGCAAATTGTACATGCGATCGATCCTCGCCGGATGAACCCGGTCACCCTGAGGAAGATGATTTCCGGCTTCTGTGCAAGCCGCCCGATTATTTCGCGATACGCGAAAATTGCAAATGGGATGACGCTGGCAAGAACCATCGGATTTGTTCCGCTCTATTATCTTTCGACCGCCATCCAGATAACAAAGCTTACTTGCATCTCCCTAAGAGAGCGAGCGGAAAAATCATCAGACATGGATCTCTTATGGCCGAGAGTCAGAGGGCTATTTATTGGCTGCTTGCTACTCGCAAAAAAATACCGAATGCAATCCGTGAACGTGAAGAGAATTGATATAGTCAAAGCGACATTCAAAGAATGAGTGAGGAGTTTCTTGTTTCAATGCTGCCTGCGACGGCGACGGAGTAGTGAAATGAATATACTTCATGTTACCCCAACACTCAATCCCGCCACTGAAGACGTTTCGGCGTACGTATCTCAGTTCTGCCTTCAACTTGAATCGATGGGGCATACATGCAACGTCATAACCCTCGATAGCAGCAAGGAAGCGCGCCATTGGCCCCCAGATATCTCCTGGGAGGCGGTTGTCGATAAAAATTCCAAGTTCGGTTTTTATTCAGATCTCTGGCACCTACTGAGTCGGCGTGCAGCCGCGGCCGATGTAGTGCTGATTCACGGCCTTTGGCAATTGCACTCCATCATTTCCGGGCATATTTGCAGATCGCTTGGCGTCCCATACTATGTTTTTCCACACAGCACGCTGGACCCGATCATAAACAAAAAATACCCATTAAAATACATAAAGAAAATAATATATTGGCTCGCCTTTGAATGCAAAAATCTAAATTCGGCCAACGATATATTTTTCACGAATCCCGAAGAACAGAGAAAGGGAATCACCGCTTTCCCATTTACAAAATTCCAGGGAAAAATTGTTCCGACAGGAATTAAAAATTCCGCAAAAGATTTGGAGCAGCTCGCCGACTCCCTGGCGCAGCACAGACCGAACGGCACTCATGCGAGAAGGCTCTTGTTTCTCGGTCGGCTGCACGAAAAAAATGGCTGCGATATATTGATAGATGGATTCTCCAGAGCACTCTCCTCCGTGGAGGATATCGAACTCGTTTTCGCGGGCCCGGGGCCGGAGGAATATATCAAGGAATTGAGAGTCCGCGCGGACGCCGGCGCCGGCCTGGGGAGAATACATTTCACTGGATTAGTCGAAGGCGATGAAAAGTGGGGACTCCTGTCAAGCGCGTATGCCTTTATATTGCCGTCACACCAGGAGAACTATGGCCTGGCCATTGCTGAGGCATTAGCCGCTTCAATACCCGTAATTATTACCAACCAGGTAGATATTTGGCGAGAAATACAGAGTAGCGGTGGAGGAATTGTGAGTTCGGACGATGCAGAAGGGGTCTGCTCGGCAATCATCCGCATGATGCTATTGCCCCGGGAGGACTGGATAGCGATGCGTAATAGTGCGCGACGCTGTTTCGATCGAAATTTCGATATCTCCGCTGCGGCGTGCAGGCTCATCGAGGCTATGGATTGAGGAAGATTCCGATATACGGAATCAAACGACGGAGAGGGCACTCATTTTTCCGAGTCGACAGATTCCAAGGAAAGCCAGCTCCGCTGCGATCGCGGGCATGCCGCACGGAGCGGGTATCCTGAGCACGGCAGGCCGGTCATCCGCCCGGCCGCCCCGAATCGCGCCTGGCACGACAAGGACCGTCCTTCCTACAGGAACTTGCGCAGCACCGCGCTTCCAAGGGCGCGCAGCGTCGCCAGCGGGCCGAGCCTGGTCAGCAGGATTCCGAATTTCTCCAGCCGCTTACGGTGCGGGTGCGCTGCGCTCATTCCGCTTTCCTCTGTCGACGACAGCGTCACGCCGAGATAGTAGAACGCTTGTTTGGAGAAGCGGAGGTAGTACTGCAGCACAAAGTCCAGGTCGGCGTAGATCGGCCAGCGCTCGTCATACCGCAGATCGCAGATCCAGAATGCCATCGCCTGGTGGCAGGCATGGATGATCCCGGCCTTCAGCACATCGACGACATCCGCGGACTCGTGCCCACGCACGCTGATATTGTCGCCATACACGAGACGGCATTCCGGCTTTTCCCCGACCGCCTCTGCGATTCTCTTCAGGGCGAACTCATCCGCGAAACAGTCGCCCGAGTTCATGAAGTTGACCCAGTCCCCGGT